>NZ_JBHWZP010000034.1:0-47675 GCF_042728395.1 Streptomyces sp. NPDC060205 | reverse complement strand
CGCTCACCCACCGCAACCACGTAATGCACCAGACCACCATGCGTGACCTGCACACCCTTCGGCCGCCCCGTCGAACCCGACGTATAAATCACATACGCCAACTGATCAGGAGACGTCACCACCTCGGGCGCACGCGCCGGCAGCCCCGCCAGCGCGGCCACGACCGCCGGATCGTCCACGACGACCGTCCGCAGCCGCCCCACCGGCAGCTCGTCCACCAGCTCCTCGGTACCCACCAGCACCGTGGCCCGGCTGTCACGCAGCATGAACCCGAGCCGGTCCACCGGATACTCCGGGTCCAGCGGCAGGTACGCCCCACCTGCCTGCCACACCGCGAGGATCGCCACCACCATGTCCACACCACGCGGCAGACACAGCGCCACCACCGACTCCGAGCCGACCCCCACCGACCTCAGGTAATGCGCCAGACGACTCGCCCGGCCCATCAACCCGCCATAGGTGACCCACTCACCGCCAACGACGACAGCCACCGCATCCGGCGTCGCAACCGCCCGCTCCGCGATCAGCTCATGCACCCCACCCACCGCAGGCACATCCAGGCCCTCCACACCCGGACCACCCACCAACAGTTCACGCTCACCGGCCGACAACAGCGGCAGCGCACCCACCCGCTGATCCGCGTCCGCCGCCACCGCCGACAGCAACGTGACGAGATGCCCGCCTAGCCGCTCCACCGTCACCGCATCGAACAACGCGGTGCTGTACTCGAACTCGGCACCCAACCCGGCACCGCCATCACTCAGTACCAACCGCAGGTCGAACTTCGCGACGATCCGTTCCGCGGCGCTGCCCGTACGGTCCACCGACCGATCCACCGGGCCGCCGGCCGCGTCGCCATCGCCACCGTCTTCGCTCTCCACGAAGTCGTAGTTGAACAGTGCCTGGAACAACGGCGTCCGCGAGCGATCCCGCTCCGACACCAACGCTTCCACCACCTGCTCAAACGGCACGTCCTGATGCGCATACGCACCCAGAGCCGTCTCCCGCACCCGCCCCAACACCTCACGGAACGACGGATCACCCGACAGGTCCGTCCGCATCACCAACGTATTCACGAAGAACCCGATCAGGCCCTCCGTCTCGGCACGGTTCCGGTTGGCGACCGGCGTGCCCACCACCACATCCTCCGACCCCGCACACCGCCCCAACAGCACCGCATACGCCGACAACAGCAGCATGAACATCGAGACACCACACACACGCGACAACTCACGCAGCGACTCCACCGTCCCCCGCGGAATCTCAAACCTCGCCACCGCACCCGCAGACGACCGAATCGCCGGCCGAGGCCGATCCGTCGGCAGATCCAGAACCGCAGCCCCCTCCAACCGCTCCGACCAATAACCCAGCTGACGCTCAAGCAACTCACCGTCAAGCCACTGCCGCTGCCACACCGCAAAATCCGCATACTGCACCTCAAGCGGCGGCAACGGATCGGACTCACCCGCACGGAACGCCTCGTACAAGACCCCCAGCTCACGGTGGAAGATCCGGTCCGACCACTCGTCGAAGACCACGTGGTGGATCGCCAGCGCCAGTACGTGCTCCTGCGCGCCGAGCCGGAACAGAGTGGCCCGCACCAGGGGCCCCGTCGCCAGGCCGAACGGCACGGCCGCGTCCACGGCCGCCAACTCCCGTACGGCTTCTGAGGGTTCGGGGCAGTGGGACACGTCGACGACCGGCAGTGGGAACGGCGCCGGCGCGTCGATCACCTGATGCGGCACACCGTCCGCACCGGCCACCAAACGCGTCCGCAACACCTCGTGCCGCGCCACCACCCCGCCCAACGCCGCGCCCAGCGCCGCCACGTCCAGGGGCCCGTTCCATGCCACGGGTGACAGCAGGGCGTACTCCACCGCCCCGGGGGCCAGTTGGTCCAGGAACCAGAGGCGCTGCTGCGCGAACGACAGCGGCAGCGGCCGGGAGCGGTCGGCCGGCGTCAAAGGATGCACGACGGTGCCGGTGGCCGAGTTCTCCAGGACCGGTGCCAGCTCGCGCACCGTGGGCAGGTCGAACAGGGCGGAGAGGGGCACATCGGCTCGGAACGCGTCCCTGATACGGGAGACGACCTGGGTGGCGAGCAGTGAGTGCCCGCCCACCTCGAAGAAGTTGTCGTCGGCGCCGATCCGGTCCACGCCGAGCACCTCGGACCAGATGCGTGCGAGCTGTTCCTCCGTGGCGCCGGCCGGGGCGGCGAAGTCGGCGGCGGTGGCGTGTGCCGGTTCCGGCAAAGCCGCCCGGTCCAGCTTTCCGTTCGCGGTCAGGGGCAGTGCCGCGAGCTCGACGAAGGCGGACGGGATCATGTAGTCGGGCAGCTCACGGCGCAGGTGGGCGCGCAGCTCCTCTGCGTCCGGAACGCCCGCGGTGTGGGCGGCGGGGACGAGATAGGCCACGAGCCGCCTGTCCGTACCGTCGCCGGAGGCCGTCACCACGGCGGACCGGACGGCCGGGTGGGCAGCGAGCAGTGACTCGATCTCACCCGGTTCGATCCGGAAGCCCCGGACCTTGATCTGCTTGTCGGCGCGGCCCAGGTACTCCAGGGTCCCGTTGGGCAGGAAGCGGGCGCGGTCGCCGGATCGGTAGAGCCGGGAGCCATCCGCGGCGTACGGGTCGGCGACGAAGCGCTCGGCCGTGAGCGCCGGCCGGCCGCCGTATCCGCGCGCGACACCGGCGCCGCCGATGTACAGCTCGCCGGGCACACCGGTGGGTACGGGCATGAGGTGCTCGTCCAGTACGAGGGCCCGCCAGCCGGGGAGCGCACGCCCGAGCGGCAGTTTCGGATCTGCCTCCATGTCGGTGGCGTCGATCCGGTGGTGGGTGACGTGGACGGTCGTCTCCGTGATGCCGTACATGTTGACCAGGGCGGGTGTGTCCAGGCCCCATGTGTCGACCCACCGCTGAACGTGAGCCCGCTGCAGCGCGTCGCCGCCGAAGACGACGAATCGCAGGTCGGTGGGCGTGCGTCCCGGCCCGGCGGCCTCGGCCAGCTGACGGAACAGCTCCGGAGTGGCACTCAGTACGGTCACGCCCTCGCCGGCCAGGACGTCACGGAGCAGCCACGGCTGCCGCACGGTCTCGGTCGGTACGACGAGGCACCGGGCGCCGTGGGCCAGGGCTCCCCAGATCTCCCAGACGGAGAAGTCGAACGCCGAGGAGTGGATCACGCTCCACACGTCGGCAGGCCCGAGGTCGAAGGTCTCTGTACGGTCCACGGCCGCGAGGAGGCTCTGGACGTTCGCGTGCGGGACGTGGACGCCCTTGGGGCGGCCGGTCGAGCCCGACGTGTAGATCACGTAGGCGAGTTGTCCGGGCTCGGTGACGGCGACGAGTGCGGTGGCCGGACGCCGGGCGATCTCGGCGGCGGTGCCGGGGGCGTCGACGACGAGCAAGGGCACGGTCCGGGCGTCCGCCTGCACGCCGGTCATCGTGTCGGTGAGGACGCCGGTCATCACGTCGGTGAGGACCCCGGTCAGCGTCGCCGCGTGATGCTGCTGCGTCACCACCGCCTTCGCGCCGCTGTCGGCCAGCATGAAGGCGAGCCGCTCGGACGGGTGCGCCGGGTCGAGGGAGAGGTAGCCGCCGCCGGCCTGCCATACGGCGAGCATGGCCGTGACCATGTCGGCACCGCGGTCCAGGCACAGTCCGACGACGGTCTCCGGGGCCACGCCGGCATCGCGCAGGCGGTGCGCGAGACGGTTCGCTCCGGCCATCAGCTCCGCGTAGGTGAGCTGCTGCTCGCCGCTGACGAGGGCCACCGCGTCGGGGGTCTCCGCGGCCCTCTGCGCGATGAGCGCCGGGACGCCTCCGGCCGCGGGCGCCGCAGCGAAGTCGTCCCACTCGGCGACCAGGCGATCGTGTTCGTCCCCCGACAGCAGGGACACCTGCGACAGCGGCCGCGTGTCGTCGGCGGCCACCGTCTCCAGGAGGCCGACGAAGTGCCCGATCATCCGCTCGACCGTGGCTGCGTCGAAGAGCGCGGTGCTGTACTGCAGCTCACCGACGAGAGCGCCGCGGCCGGCACCGGAACCGTCGCCGTCGCCGTCGCCGTCGCCGTCGCCCAGCGTCAGAAGCAGGTCGAACTTCGCCGGGAGACTGTCCGCGAGGAAGTCGGTCGCGAGAGCGTCCGGGCCGAAGAGGTCACCGCGGCCCGGCAGGGCCCCGGGCTCCCGGGACTCGTACGTGAACATGACCTGGAACAGCGGCGTCCGGGACCGGTCCCGCTCACCGACCAGCTCGTCGACGAGCTGATCGAACGGCAGGTCCTGGTGCGCGAAGGCCGCAAGAGAGGTCTCGCGCACGCGGCCGAGGAGTTCTGCGAAAGAAGGGTCTCCGGACAGGTCCGTGCGCATGACGAGCGTGTTCACGAAGAACCCGATCAGGTCCTCCGTCTCGGCGCGGTTCCGGTTGGCGACCGGGGTGCCCACCACCACGTCCTCCGAGCCCGCGTAGCGGCCCAGCAGGACGTCGAAGGCGGCGAGGAGTGTCATGAACATCGTCGTGCCGCGCTCGCGCGAGACGACCCGCAACGCTTCGGCCGTACGCGCAGGCACGGTGAACCGGAGCGCCGCACCCTGCGTGGACCGTACGAGCGGCCGGGGCCGGTCGGTCGGCAGCTCCAGCACCGGCGCGCCCGCCAAGTGCTCTGACCAGTACGCGAGTTGCGAGTCAAGTACGTCACCGGAAAGCCACTGCCGCTGCCATGCCGCGAAGTCGGCGTACTGCACGGCCGGCGGCTGGAGCGGATTCGGCGCACCCTCGCTGAACGCCTCGTACAGCGCGGCGAGTTCACGGCGGAAGACCTGATCCGACCACTCATCGAAGACGATGTGGTGCACCGACAGCATCAGGACGTGCTCGTCGGGAGCCACCCGGATCAGCATGGCGCGGATCGGTGAGTCGGCCGCCAGGGCGAAGGGCAGCACCGCGTCGGCAGCGACCAGTTCGCGGGCGGCGGCCACCGGGTCGCGCTCCGCGGAGACATCGACGAGCGCGAGCGGGAACGTGTCCGCCGGCTGATCGATCACCTGGTACGGGATGCCGTCCGCACCGGTGACGAACCGGGTGCGCAGTACCTCGTGCCGCGTCACTACGGCGCCGAGAGCGGCGGCCAGGGCGCCCACATCGGGCTTGTCGCCGCGCAGCCACACAGGTAGGGCGACGTTGTACTCGGCGGCCTCGGGGTCCATCTGCTCCAGGAACCAGAGGCGCTGCTGCGCGAACGACAGCGGCAGTGGCTGCGTACGGTCCGCCACACCGACGGGCGGCAGGGCGTTCGCCCGGTCGGCGCCCTCCACGGCGGCGGCCAGACCGCGCACGGTCGGCCGGTCGAAGAGCAGGTGCAGCGGGATCTCCGCCCCGATCAGCTCTCGGACGCGCGACCTAACGCGCGTGGCCAGCAACGAGTGCCCGCCCAGCTCGAAGAAGTTGTCCGTCGCCCCGACGCGGTCCAATCCGAGCAACTGTGCCCAGACACCAGCGAGCAGTTCCTCGGTGGCCGTGCCCGGGGCCACGAACACGTCCAACTCGGGCCGCACACCCGTCGGCTCGGCGAGGGCAGCACGGTCGAGCTTGCCGTTCGGGGTCAGCGGCAGGGCGGCGAGTTCCACGAACCCGGACGGGATCATGAAGGCGGGCAGCCGACTGCCCGCGTATGCGCGCAGGTCGGCGACGGAGGGGATGCCGGCTGCCTGGTCGGCGGGCACGAGGTAGGCGACGAGGCGGCGGTCCTCGATGTCACCGAAGGCGGCGACGACCGCCGTGCGGATCTGCGGGTGGTCGGTCAGGACGGCCTCGATCTCGCCCGGCTCGATACGGAAGCCACGGACCTTGACCTGTCCGTCGGCCCGGCCGACGAAGTCAAGCTGCCCGTCCGGCAGCCAGCGCGCCCGGTCACCCGAGCGATACATGCGGCTGCCGTCGCCGGCGATGGGGTCGGCCACGAACCGCTCGGCGGTCAGGTCCGGGCGACCGCGGTACCCGCGGGCCACCTGCGGACCGGCGATGTACACCTCACCGGCCACGCCCACCGGGAGCGGGTTCAGCCGGTCGTCGAGAACGTACAGGCGGGCGTTGGCGACCGGCGCACCGATCGCGGGCGCACCGGTGAGGAGGTCCGGGTCCACGACACCGGTGGTCACCATGACCGTCGACTCCGTCGGCCCATACGTATTCACCAGACGCCGACCAGCCGACCAGGCACGGGCGACCGGCTCGGTCAGCCGCTCCGCCCCCAGCAACAGTGTCCGCAGCCCCGACACGCCCTCCGGGTCCAGGACACCCAGCAGGGACGGGACGACGCTCGCCGCACCCACGCCCTCGGTGCGCAGCATCGACGTGAGCTGGGCCGCCTCGGCCCGCTCCTCCGCCGTCGCCACCGCCAAGACACCGCCGGAAGCGAGCGTCACCGCCACATCAAGGACGGCCGCGTCGAAGCTGAAGGAGGCGAACTGAAGCATCCGCGTTCCCGGTCCCGCGTCGAGGACCGGAGCCAGCGCGGACACCATGCCCACCACACTGCCGTGCCCGACCTGCACACCCTTCGGCCGGCCCGTCGAACCCGACGTATAGATCACGTAGGCGAGTTGGTCAGCGGTCGGAGTCGTCTCGGGCGCCTCCGCAGGCAGCCCGGCCAGGGCCTCTCGTACGGCCGGGTCGTCGAGCCACACGCCCTGCCCGACGGGCAGTCCTTCCACCAGGGAACGCTCGCCCACCACGACCTGCACACCCGCATCCGCCAGCATGAACTCCAGCCGGTCAGCCGGGTACTCAGGATCCAGCGGCAGATACGCCCCACCCGCCTGCCACACCGCGACCATGGCCGCCACCATGTCGATCCCGCGCGGCAGGCACAGCCCCACCACCGACTCGGCGCCCACACCCAGACCGCGCAGGTGATGCGCCAGACGGTTGGACCGTGCCATCAACCCGCCGTACGTCACCGACTCCCCGCCTGTGACAACAGCCACGGCATCCGGGGTCGCCACCGCACGCTCGCCGATCAACTCATGCACCCCACGCACCATCGGCAGCTCGACCGACGACGCGTTCCACCCCTCCGTCACCAGCTCGCGCTCAGCCGCCGACAGCACCGGTAGGTCACCCACCCGCTGCCCCGGGTCGAGAACAATGGCGTCCAGCAGAGTGACCAGATGACCCGCCAGGCGCTCCACGGTGGCCGCGTCGAACAGCGCGGTGCTGTACTCGATCTGCCCCGACAGGGTGTCGTCGGCGCCCTCGATCCGGACTGAGAGATCGAACTTCGAGGGCAGGACGCCGTCCGGGTTGGTGTACATGCCACCGTCGGCGACATAGCTGAACAGGACCTGGAACAACGGGGTCCGGGACCGGTCCCGCTCCGTGACCAGCTCGTCCACCAACTGCTCGAACGGCACGTCCTGATGCGCGTACGCACCGAGAGCCGTCTCCCGCACCCGCCCCAACACCTCACGGAACGACGGGTCGCCGGACAGGTCCGTCCGCATGACGAGCGTGTTGACGAAGAGCCCGATCAGGTCCTCCGTCTCGGCACGGTTCCGGTTGGCGACCGGCGTGCCCACGACCACGTCATCCGACCCCGCGTACCGGCCGAGCAGTACGTCGAAGGCGGCGAGGAGTGTCATGAACATCGTCGCGCCGCTCTGCCGCGACAGCTTCCGCAGCGCCTCAACCGTCCGCGCCGGCACGCTGAACGTCTGAACCGCACCTGCGGAGGAACGAACCGCCGGACGCGGCCGGTCGGTGGGCAGGTCGAGTACCGGCGTATGAGCCAACTCGTCGCGCCAGTAGGCGAGCTGGCTGTCCAGGACGTCACCGGCCATCCATGCGCGCTGCCAGACGGAGAAGTCGGCGTACTGCACGGGCAGAGGGGGCAGCGGGTTCGGCTCACCGGCGCGGAAGGCCTCGTACAGAGCCGACAGCTCACGTTGGAACAGGTGATCCGACCACTCGTCGAAGATCACATGGTGCGCCGTCAGCAACAGAACATGCTTCTCGTCGGCCACCTTGATCAGGGTGCCTCGGACGAGCGGGCCGTCCGCCAGGTCGAAAGGCTCCGTCGCATCGGCGCGCAGCAGCTCCGCCGCGTATGTGTCGGGGTCCGGCTCGCCGGACGCATCGACCACCGACAGCGGGAACTCGGCAGGCGGGTCGATCACCTGATGCGGTACGCCGTCCGCGTCCGCGACGAGTCGGGTGCGCAGCACTTCGTGGCGGACGGTCATCGCATCCAGTGCGGTGGTCAGCGCGGCCACGTCCAGGTCGCCGTCCAGCCGGATCGGCAGGGGCAGGTTGTATTCGGTGGATCCGGGGTCGAGCTGGTCGAGGAACCACAAGCGCTGCTGCGCGAACGACAACGGCAACGGCCGCGTGCGGTCGACCGGCCTGACCGGCTCCGCCAGCGGCCCGCGGACCGTGTCCTCGACCACCGCGGCCAGACCCCGCACCGTCGGCTGATCAAACATCGCCGCCACAGGCACATCAACACCCAGCACCTCACGGATCCGGGAGACCACCTGCATGGCCAGCAGCGAATGCCCGCCCAGCCCGAAGAAACTCTCGGTCACACCCACCCGGTCAAGCCCCAGCACACCCGCCCAGACACCGGCGACCAGCTCTTCCGTCGTCCCGGACGCAGCCACGAAGTCTGCGGCCTGGCTCATGGACTGCTGCATGTCCGGGGCAGGCAGCGCCGCACGGTCCAGCTTCCCATTGGCCGTCAACGGCAGCCCGGCCAGCTCCACGAACACCGACGGCACCATGAACTCCGGCAACCGACCCGCCACGAACTCCCGCAGCTCAGCCGCCGCCGGCATCCCGATGACACCGTCGGCCGCAACCACATAGGCGACGAGACGACGATCCGTCCCCTCACCGAACGCGACCACCACCGCGGTACGGATCTGCGGATGACCGGTCAGGACGGCCTCGATCTCACCCGGCTCGATACGGAAGCCCCGCACCTTCACCTGCTCATCCGCACGGCCCACGAAATCAAGCCGCCCGTCCCCCAGCCACCGCACCACATCACCCGAGCGATACATCCGACTGCCGTCCGCCGCGAACGGATCAGCAACAAACCGCTCACCCGTCAGCCCCGCACGGCCTCCATAACCACGCGCCACCCCGGCACCCGCGATATACAACTCCCCCGCCACACCCACCGGCACCGGACGCAACCGCGCATCCAGCACATACACCCGCGTATTCGCCAACGGCCTGCCGATCGCCGGCACACCCACAGCGGCAGCATCCGCATCCGATTCCGCTTCCGCATCCGCATCCGCATCCGCATCCGCGAGGCCCGCACAGGCAATCACCGTGGTCTCGGTCGGCCCATAGCCGACGAAGAACCTGCGGCCCGGCGCCCACTCCCGCACCACCGAACCGCTGACGCGCTCCGAACCCACGAACAGACTGCCCACACCCGCCAGCGCCGCCTCCTCCAGAACCCCCAGCAGAGACGGCGACACACTCGCCGACACCACACCCTGCGCACGCACCAGAGCCTGCAACTCCACCGGCACACGCCGCTCCGCAGACGAGGCCACCACCAGCACCCCACCACCAGCCAACGTCACCACCACATCCAGCACCGCCGCATCAAAACTCAGCGACGCAAACTGCAACACCCGCACACCCACACCCACACCCAGCGCCGACCCCAACCCCAACGCCAGATTCACCACACCCCCATGCGCGACCTGCACACCCTTCGGCCACCCCGTCGAACCGGAGGTATAGATCACATACGCCAGCTGACCCGGCACCACCGACACACCCGGCGCCTCCGAAGGGAGCCCAGCCAGCACACCCACCACAGCCGGGTCGTCCAGCCACACCACACGGCCGGCCACCGCATCCACAGGCAAGCCCTCGGCCACCGACCGCTCACCCACCAACACCTCCACACCCGCATCCGCGAGCATGAACTCCAGCCGATCAGCCGGGTATTCGGGGTCCAGCGGCAGATACGCCCCACCCGCCTGCCACACACCGAGAATCGCCGCCACCATGTCCACACCACGCGGCAGACACAGCCCCACCACCGACTCGGCGCCGACACCCACCGACCGCAGGTAATGCGCCAGACGATTCGCCCGAACCATCAACCCGCCATACGTCAACGACTCCCCGCCCGCCACCACAGCCACCGCATCCGGAGCCGAGGCAGCCCGCTCGACGATCAGCTCATGCACCCCACCCACCACCGGCAGCGCCACCTCGCCACCGTCGCCAGCGGCCACCAACAGCTCACGCTCACCCACCGACAACACCGACAGGTCACCCACCCGGCAGTCGCCCTCCTCGGCCACCACCTCCAACACCCGCACCAAATGCGCGGCCAAGCGCTCCATCGCCACCGCGTCGAACAGAGCGGCGCTGTACTGGACCTCACCCGCCAGACCCTCACCTGAGTCCGCGACCCTGACCGTCACCGTGACCGGTGCTTCGTCGGATGGCAGGTCCACGTCCTGGCTGAGGTCCCGATCCGATTCGGCTCGGCGTACCTGATCGAGCAGTTCCGCGAACGACGGATCGCCGGACAGGTCCGTGCGGTGGACCGTCGCGCCGGAGCCCTCCAGCGCCACTGCCACATCGTCCGATCCGCTGTACCGCCCGATCAGCACCATGAGCGCGGCGAGCAGTGTCTGAGGAAGTGTCGCGCCGTGTTCGTCGGCCAGTGCGCGCGACCGCTCCACAGTCGGCGCCGGCACTTCGAATCGGACGGTTGCCGTCTCGGTGAGCCGGTTCGGCGTGTACGGCCGGTCCGTAGGCAATTGCGGTGCCGGCAGATCGAACGATCGCCCACGCCTGTTGTCCGGTTCACCGTTCATGACGCCCCCACGCGGTTCCGCTAGTTCTTGTCCAGGAATTCGATGACTGCCGCGTTCACCTCGTCAGGACGTTCCAGATATCCGAAGTGACCGCTCTTGGGAATTTCCACGTAATCGCAGTCGGGGATCGCTTCGGCGACCTCGGCCGCGAGATGTGGCGGGGTGATGAAGTCGTCGCTGAAAGCGATGACACGACAGGGCGCGGACACGCTCCGCAGTGCTTCCCTGCGGTCGGCGTCCGTGTTGATCCACGACTGCCCGACGGAGCTTTCGCCGCCGGAGAGGCGGAAGGTTTCCAACCAGAGCGAGACGGCTTTGTCGTCGTTGAGGGTGGAAGGGGAGAGCCATTGCAGCGCCGACACGGCCGCTTGGTGCTCGGCGGGCAGTTTCGTGCCGTTCTGCAGCAGGGCTCGTTCGGCGGATCCCAGCGCGGCACGGGTGACGTCGGAACGCGACTTCGTGGCGATCAGTACGGCGCACCTGACGAGGTGCGGCGCGCGGATCGCCAGTTCCTGCGCGATCATCGCTCCCAGGGAGACACCCACGATGCGGCAGGGCGCCGCGTCCAGGGCCTCGATGAGGCCCTGGGTGTCCGCGACCATGTCGTCGAGGGTGTACTTCCCCGGGGGGATGTCCGAGGGGGCGATTCCCCGGTTGTCGACCGTGACGGTCTGGTAGCCGGCCGCGTTCAGCGCGGGGGTCTGGTGCAGCGTCCAGACCCGTCCCGAGGCCGAGGACCCCATGATCATGAGGACCCGTTCACCGCGGCCCGACCGTTCGTAGGAAAGCCGAATGCCGTTGGTGAATACGTGCGGCATGTCCGTGCGGCCCCTCACTCACCGTCGAGCGCGAGGCGGAGGCTCTTGGGCCGCATGTCGGTCCAGGTCTCTTCCAGGTAGGCGTCGCACTCGGCCTTGGAGGCCTTGACGCCCGTCTCGGTCCAGCCGCCGGGGACGGCCAGGTCGGCCGGCCAGATCGAGTACTGCTCCTCGTCGTTGATGAGCACCTTGAACCGGGCTTCGTCGTTCTCGAAGTCGAAGGTGACGGTACGCATGGCTGTCTCCTCTTCAGGCGTTCTCAGGCGTTCTCAGGCGTTTTCGCGCATTGTCGGGAAGGAATGGAAAGGTCAGGGCGGACGAGGGGCAAAAAGGCGGCGGCAGCGGCGCCGGGGGTCAGTTGACCGGCCCGGCGGCGCCGAGCACGACGTCGTCGCCGCTCTCGCCCACGGCCTGCCGGGCGAACTGTGTGGAGTACAGGTCGGCGTAGAGGTCGCCGGCCGCCAGCAGTTGCTCGTGCGTGCCGCGTTCGCGGATCCGGCCGTTGTCTATGACAAGGATCTGGTCGGCTTCTCGGACGGTGGAGAGTCTGTGGGCGATCACCACGGACGTACGGCCCTTGAGCGCGGTCCCCAGGGCCTGCTGAATGGCGACCTCGGACTCGGCGTCCAGGTGCGCGGTGGCCTCGTCGAGGACGACCACGGGGGGCGCCTTCAGGAGCAGTCTGGCCAGGGCTATGCGCTGTTTCTCCCCGCCGGACAGCCGGAATCCGCGGTCGCCGACGACCGTGTCCAGGCCGTTGGGGAGGGCTTCGACGACATCCCAGACCTGCGCGGCCCGGCAGGCCTCGACGAGGTCGGGCTCGGTGGCGTCGGTGCGGGCGTACAGGAGGTTGGCCCGGATGGTGTCGTGGAACAGGTGGGCGTCCTGCGTGACCACGCCGATCGTGTCCTGGAGGGACTGCATGGTGAGGTCGCGGAGGTCGTGGCCGCCGATGCGCACGGTTCCGGAGACGGGGTCGTAGAACCGGGGCATCAGATTCGTGATGGTCGTCTTGCCCGCGCCGGAGCGGCCGACGAGGGCGGTCAGTTTCCCTGCGGGTGCGGAGAAGCTGATGCCGTCGAGGACCCATCCTTCGTCGTTGCGTTCCGGGCCGCGGGCGTGGTCGGTGGACTCCAGGGAAGCCAGGGCGACTTCGCCGGCGGAGGGGTAGCGGAAGGAGACGCCTTCGAAGTGCACGTCCGGTGCCGCGTCGGGGCGGCCCGGGGGCAGGTCGACCGCGCCGGGCCGTTCCTTGACGAGCGGGTCGAGGTCGAGGATCTCGAAGACCCGGTCGAAGCTGACGAGGGCGGTCATGGCGTTGGCCTGGATGCTGGACAGCTGCTGGATCGGCGTGTAGAGGCGGCCGACGAGCGTGACCAGGGAGACGAGGGTGCCGACGGCGATGACGTCGTTGACGACCAGGGCTCCGCCGAACCCGAAGAGCAGGGCGAGCGTCACGGAGGCGGTGACTCCCATGATGATGCCGAGCAGTTGGGCGGTGACGTTGGTCTTCACGCCGATGTCCCGTACGGCGCCCGCTCGTTCGGCGAAGTACTGCGTCTCGCGGGCCGGGTTTCCGAACAGCTTGTTGAGCATGGCGCCCGCGACGTTGAAGCGCTCGTTCATCAACGAGCCCATCTCCGCGTTGAGTTGCATGCTTCCGCGGGCGAGGTGCTGCATGCGCCGGCCGATGGCCTTACCCGGGATCAGGAAGATCGGGACGATCAGCAGGGCCACCAGGCTGAGCTGCCAGGACAGGTAGAACATGGCGCCGAGCACCAGGACCAGGGTCAGTACGGTGTTGACCGTCTCGGCCATCAGTACGGTGACGGCCTGCTGGGCGCCGATGACGTCGGTGTTCAGCCGGCTGACGAGGGACCCGGTCTGCGCGCGGGTGAAGAAGCCGATCGGCTGCGCCTGGACGTGCCGGAAGACCTGGGTGCGCAGGTCGTAGACGAGGCCCTCGCCGATCTGGGCGGAGAGTTTCGCCTGGAGGTACTGCGTCAGGGCGTCGACGAGTGCGAGGGCGAGCAGCGCGGCGGCGACCCAGACGACGACGTCCATCTCGCCGGGCACGATGCCCTTGTCGATGACGATGCCGAACAGCAGCGGGCTTGCCGCGGTGACGAATGCGCTGAGCCCGGAGGCACCTACGAGAAAGGAAAGCCGAAGGCGATAGCGCTTTGCATAGGGGAGAATTCTCTGGATGGTGCCGGGACGAATTCCTTTGTTCCCTTCCGGACCGTCGTCTCGAATGCCTTCCTGCGACGGGTCAGGGAACTCTCCGTCGTCCGGCGCCCGCACCGTCACTCTCACAGCGCTCTTCTCCTCACGGAAATTGTCACACGGTGTTCTACGCGGCACAGCTTCGCTCGGCCGCAAGCATCCATGAGAGCGCCCTGCAGTGGCAACGGTGTCCGGCGGCGGTGCCGGGACGGCCTGGAGAGGGGGTTTTCAACTGACGCGATGCCGCAGTTGAACGCCCCCGGAACACTTCCTGGGGAAGAACGTGCGAATAGCGCCGCCGCTCATACTGCAGCGAGGGCGCCGACCACCAGAGGGGTATCGGATTCGTTCAGCCGCCGGGGTTCGGTCAGCCGCCGGCGGTCAGTCGGTGCGGCGCAGTCCCGGGACGACGAGGCCGGTTTCGTACGCCGTGATGACGGCCTGGGTGCGGTCCCGCAGGCCGAGTTTCGTCAGGGTCCGGCTGACGTGTGACTTGACCGTCTCCTCCGTGACGTGGAGGCGGGCGGCGATCTCCCCGTTGGACAGGCCGTCGGCGACGAGCAGCAGGACCTCGGTCTCCCGGGCCGTGAGCGTGTCGAGGGTCGAGGACGCGGGCTTGGCGGCCGGGGTGCCGGCGGGCAGCTTCGTGAACTCGCTGATCAGCCTGCGGGTGACTCCTGGGTCGAGCAGGGCCTCTCCGGCGGCGACCACGCGGACGGCGTCGAAGAGCCGCTCGGCGGTGGCGTCCTTGAGCAGGAAGCCGCTGGCGCCGGCGCGCAGCGCGTCGTAGACGTACTCGTCGAGGTCGAAGGTCGTGAGGATGAGGACGCGGGGGACGTCCGCTCCGTCGGGTGCGTCGCCGAGGAGCTGCCGGGTGGCCTCTATGCCGTCCATCTCGGGCATGCGGATGTCCATGAGGACGACGTCCGGGGACACTTCGCGGCAGACCCGGACCGCTTCGGCACCGTTGGTGGCGGTCTCGACGATGGTGAATTCCGGCTGGGAGTCGAGGAGAGCGGCGAATCCGGTGCGGACGACGAGGTGGTCGTCCGCGACGACGACGCGGATCGGGGTCGGCGGGGTGGTCATGGGGTCCGTTCTGGCTCGGCGGGGAAACGGGCTTGGACGAGGAATCCGCCGGCGTCCGCCGGACCTGTGCTGAGCTGCCCGCCGACGGCGGCGACCCGTTCCCGCATGCCGAGCAGGCCGTAGCCGCCGGTGGCGGGCGGCGCGGGCGGCGCTCCGGGGCCGTTGTCGCGGATGCTGACGTGCAGGGCGTCGTGGGTGTAGTGCAGTTCCACGTCGACGGGGGCGCCCGTCGCGTGTTTGCGGGCGTTGGTGAGGGACTCCTGGACGATGCGGTACGCGGCCAGCTCGATGCCGGGTCCCATGGGGTGCGGGCTGCCGCTGAGGATGAGCCGGATGGTGGCGGTGCCGGCCTTGCGGGCCTCGTCGAGCAGGTCGTCGAGCTGGGTGAGGTCGGGCTGCGGCCGGCGTTCGGCTCCGGCGGGGGGCTCGTCGTCGTCGCGCAGTACGCCGAGCAGGCGGCGCATCTCCGTGAGGGCGGCGCGGGCGGTGTCGCCGATGCCGAGGAGCCGTTCGCTGCCCGCGGCGGGCATGCCGGGGGTGGCTACGCGGGCGGTCTCGGCCTGCACAGCGATCATGGAGACGTGGTGGCCGACGACATCGTGGAGTTCGCGGACGATGCGGGCGCGCTCCTCGCGGGCGGCGTTCTCCCACAGGCTGCCGGCCATGATCTCGCGGGTGGCGTCGTGTTCGCGGTCGCCCCGCCGTGCGTGGCGGGCGAGTCCGGTGAAGGCGGCCATGGGGGCGAGCGCGGCGAGAAGGACGGCGCGCACTCGGTAGTCGGTGCTGTCCGCGGATCCGGTGCCCGCGGTCTCGAAGGCGAGGACGAGGAACGGCACGTTGAACAGCATCGCCGCGAGGTGGTGTCCGCGGCGGCCGAGCCGGTACTGGGCGAGGAGTTGGGCGGCGAAGCCCGCCAGCGTCAGTGTGTGGAAGATCGTGAGGGAGCCGAAGCTCGCCGCGGTGACCGTGAGTCCGGCGAGGACGGGGCTCAGGAGGGCCAGGGGCAGGGCGGTGCAGAGGCATAACAGGCCGATGACCATGGCGAGTTGGATGCTGCCGGCGTCCTCGGTGGCGTTCTGCGTGGTGGTCGCGAACATCCGGGGGATCGATCCGCGCTCGGCGACCAGTTCGGTGAGCGATTCGGCGATCGCGAGCACGCCCAGCGTGGCGACGAACACGGCGTTGCGGGGGAGGGCCGAGGCCCGCCGCAACACTCCGGTCCAGCTGTCACGCCAGGCACTCGCACGGTTCACACCGGTCATTATGGTGGTCGGTCCGGTGCGCGGTCGTCCCTCCAGCCGGTGATCAGGTGCTCCCTCGTGCGAGGGAGCACCTTTCGCTCGCACGAGGGAGGTGGGTGGTGCACGGTCAGCGACGGGTCTCCTTGAGGGCGTTCGCGAGTCGTTCGAGGCCCTGGGTCAGCTGGTCCGTACGGCCGCCGAAGCCCACGCGGATGTGCTGCGGGCTGTCGAAGCACGAGCCGGGGATGACGAGCACTCCGCTCTTCTTGAACAGCGCGTCGCAGAACGCGTCGACGTCGGGGATGTCGACGAGCCGGGGGAACGCGCTGACACCGCCGGCCGGCGCGGCGAGCGACACCAGGTCGGAGTGTGCGGCGGCCCAGTCGAGCAGGAGCTCGCGGTTGTGGCGGGCCTGGTCGAGGCGCGGCTGGACGAAGGCCGGAGCGTTCTCCAGTACGGCCTGGGCGAGCAGTTCGTTGAGCGGCGACACGTGGAGCGTGGTGTAGTCGCGGAGGTGGACGCAGTCCGTCAGCAGCTCGGTGGGCGCGATGCACCAGCCGAAGCGGAGTCCGGGCAGTCCGAACGCCTTGGAGAAGCTGCCGAAGCTGACGGCCCGCTCGTAGAGCGTGGTGACGTCGGGCAGCGGCGGTGTCCCGTAGGTGAGGTCGCGGAACGCGCCGTCCCACAGGAGCCATGCGCCGGCCTCGCCCGCGAGGGCGACGATGCGGCGCAGTTCGTCCTCGGTGACGGTGGTACCGGTGGGGTTCTGCGGGAAGTTGACGATGATCGCCTTGGTCCGCTCGGTGACCAGGGCGGCCAGCTCGTCGATGTCGGGGTGCCAGTCCCGCTCCGGGTCGAGGTGCCAGTCCTTGATGGTGCAGCCGAGGGCCGTCGCGTACTCGACGAGCAGGTGGTAGCCGGGCCGGACGACGACGACCTCGTCGCCGGCTTCGAGCAGTGCGGACATCACCAGGGCCAGTGCTTCGCCGGAGCCGCTCGTCGTCATGACCCGGTCCGGGTCGCTGTCGCCGGAGTGCCGGGCGACGGCGGCCCGTACGGCGGGGGCACCGAGGGAGTAGCCGTCGTCGAAGACGAGCCGGTCGAGGTCGTCGTGGCGCAGCCCGGTCAGCGTGCGGAGTTCAGCCATGGAGTACGAGTGGACGCCGCTGGAGCTGATGTCGATGTCCGCGGTGAAGTAGGACTCGCGGAGCCAGTCCTCCAGGGGTGCGGGTCGGGGCCTCATGTCAGGCCCCCGCCCGGATCGCCCTGGCGTCCCGGGCGCCACGGGACTTGCGCAGGTCGCCGGTGACGTTGATCCGCTTGAGCCAGCGGTCCGTGCCGTCGTGGCGTGCGGTGAAGGGCTTGCGGCCGTGGACGACCCGGAAGTTGTCGAGGAAGCAGAAGTCGCCGCTTTCGAGGACGAGGTCGAACATGGCCTCGTCCATCGCCTTGCACAGCGCGTCGAGGGCGAAGCGCGCCTGGTCGTCGTCCTCCGGGACGGCCATGAAGTACGGGTCGGCGCGTACGTAGGGCCGGTCCGGGACGCCGAAGAGGACGGCGACCGGCTCGGGGGCGGTCTGCATCTTCTCGATGTCCTCGAACGCCTCGGTATCGGTGACGGAGTTGTTCTTGCTGAAGTGGGACTCGTCGGGGCGGATGATGAACCGCCGTTCGAAGAGGACGTCCCTGACGTCGTCGGGCAGGCGCAGGTCGTCGGCGTATCCGACGGTGGTCGCCGCCTGGTAGGGGTTCCGGAGGCAGGCGAAGGAGAGGAAGTCGCCCCGCAGCGGGTGGAAGGCGTCCTCGGTGTGCCAGGTCAGGAGTGCCTCGCTGCTGGAGCCGAGCTGCTCGTGCTCGTGGCCCTGGATCGGGATGATGTCGTGGATGAGCCGTCCGTCCTGCTGGGTCGCCCAGCAGAAGGGGTCGCCGATCAGGGAGCTGTACATCATGAGGAGGAGTTCCTCACGGTGGCTGGGTGACGGCTGCGCCTGTCCGCGCCAGTGCGCGGGGGTGCGCCCGAGGCGCTTCTCGTCCACCTGGTGGCCGGATATGCACAGCACTCCGGAGAGCTGTTCCATCCGGAAGGCGTTGAGGTGGTGCCTGATCCTGCGGGGCAGTTCGTGGGCGAGCAGGGTGGCGCGGTGCAGCGCGTCCTCGGAATCGAGGGTCTCGAACTCTCCCTCGAAGGTGTCGAGGATTTCGTCGACCGCGCCGATCTCGGTCGCGTCGAGTGTCAGTTTTTCCATGCTGGAACTGCCTCTCCGTGCTTTTCAGGGGATGACTGCATTTCGGATACGCCATCGAGAATTTCTCTCCGGCCCGTTGAGAAGGTGCTGACCGAGCGACGCCTCAGGGGCATCACTGGTCGCGATCCTTCGACATCGACATCCGCACATGGGATTGCTGCTGTGTGCTCTGCGCTGCCGCAGCGAACGCTGGTTCGCACTCCTCACCGGGCGATGGGCGCGTCTGCGCAGTGGGATCGCCGGTCGAAGCAGGAGTTGGCCGGGTCACGTCACGGCGGCTCCCGTGAGGGGAGACGGCGTCGTGCCGAGGTGTGCGGTGTGGATCCGGCCCGCGACCGCCACGTCGTGCAGGGACATCCCGAACGGGTTGATCACGACGCGGTCGGTGGCGGACGTGCGGGGTGAGGCGGTGCCGCTGATGATGTCGCAGAGTTCGGCGGCGACCTCGACGCCGTGGGGCCCGGAGGCGTGGGCGGCGCGGGCGCGCGGCGGCGGCAGGACGTCGCCTGCGCGGTACATCCTGCCGAGCAGCCGGGTGGTGTCGGCGGCGACGAGGCTCCAGTCGTCGACGATCACCTTGTCGGCGCTCGTGAACACGTCGGGCAGCAGGTCGTCCAGGGACACGTTGACGACGACGGCTCCCTCCGCGATCCATTCGCCGGGGATGTACCCGGTGGTCGTCGTCGTGGCCGGGACGACCAGCTCCGCCCCACGTACGGCTTCCTCGGCGGTCCCGGTGACGTCGAAGGAGACCTCGGGGTGGGCGGCTCCCAGGCGTTCGGCGAGGAGGGCCGCCCGCTCGGGGGCCCGGTCGTGGAGCCGTACGGTCCGCAGGGACGGCCAGCGGCGCAGCGCCAGCCCGAGGTGGGCGTCGGCGAGCGCTCCGGCGCCCACGACGGCGACGGAGCGGGTGGGGTGGGCCCAGCTGAGCTCGGTCGCGAGCACGCTCACCGCAGCGGTACGGGCGGCCGACACGCGGGCCGCCGGCATGAGGCAGACCGGCCGGGCGGTGGTGAGGTCGAAGAGGAGGACGAGGCCGTCGGCGCGCGCCAGTCCGCGGTCCGGGTTGCCCAGGCTGGCGTTGATGATCTTCGTGCCGGCGTATCGTCTGCCGTCGATCTCGACGAGACCGGGCATGTTGAGACTGCGACAGGACTCACCGTGGTCGTTGGTCCAGCGCAGGCAGCTCTCCTCCGGGAGCACCGTGCGCTGTGCGGCGTGGGCGAGGAACACCTCACGTACGGCATCCACGACGTCGACCGTCTCGATGAGTTTCTCCACGTCACCGTCGGTGAGTTGAAGCACGGCCCCTCCTGCACATTTCTCACGTCATACGGGGACAGGAACCGAAAGCGCGAATCGCGCTCGCCGTTGCACTATGGCCCGGCCGTGCGCCGGACATCAATATTCGTCCGGGTGGCGACAGGTACGTTCAACTGCGGCCGAGCGCCGGTTGAACATGGATATCTACAGTGCACACCATGATGAATCTGTCGCGAGTGCGCTACGAAAAGGCTGATCACGTCGCTCGAATTACGTTGAACAGGCCTGAGGTCCTCAATGCGATGGATCTTCGTATGCACGAGGAACTGGGCGAGATATGGGACGACTTCGAGGCTGACGACGACATGCGGGTGGCCCTGCTCGCCGGCGAGGGCGACCGCGCCTTCTCCGTGGGGCAGGACCTGAAGGAGCTGGCCGCCCGGGAGCAGGCCGGCCTCGCCGCGCCCTCGACGTTCGGAAGCCGGGGGAAGCCCGGCTGGCCTCGCCTCACGGAGCGCTTCGACCTGACCAAGCCGGTGGTCGCGAAGGTGCGTGGTCACGCGCTGGGCGGTGGTTTCGAACTGGCGCTGGCCTGCGACATCGTGGTGGCGTCCGAGGACGCGCGGTTCGCCCTGCCCGAGGTCTCCCTCGGGCTGATCGCGGGGGCCGGGGGCGTGTTCCGGCTGACGCGGCAACTGCCGTGGAGAACGGCCATGGGTCATCTGCTGACGGGACGCCCGCTGGGCGCGGTGCGGGCGTACGAACTCGGACTCGTCAACGAGGTCGTGCCGCCGGGGGATCTGGACGGCTGCGCGGAGACGTGGGTGGCCGACCTGGTGCGCAGCGCCCCTCTGTCGGTCCGCGCCGTCAAGGAGGCGGCGGCCCGGTCGGCGGGTCTGTCCCTGGAGGAGGCTTTCGCGGCCGGATATCCGTGGGAGCAGCGGCGCATGCACAGCGCGGACGCGGTCGAGGGCCCTCGGGCGTTCGCCGCGGGACGCGAACCGAAGTGGCAGGGACGCTGATCGGCCCGGTCCGTACCCTCCGGATTCCGTTCGGCATGGTGTCCGGCGTGACGGACGCTCTAGCTTCCTGTCATGAACACATTAAATTGCTGCGGATGTGGCCGATGACCAGTGCCGCACCGCTCACCACCGACGCCGCCTCGCCGGAGCGCGAACCGGCCGTGCACGGCCGCCGCGAACGCTGGAAGGTGTGGAAGTCCCCCGCGGACCAGCCCCGCTGGGCCAGACCCGCACTGCTGGGCATCGCCGCCCTCGCGGCCCTGCTCTACTCCTGGAACATCACCACGAGCGGCTACGCCCCCTTCTACGCGGTGGGGGCCCGCAGCATGTCGGAGAGCTGGCGGGCCTTCTTCTTCGGCGCCCTCGACCCGGGTGCCACCCTCACCCTCGACAAGCTCGGCGGCTTCCTCTGGCCGCAGGCCCTGTCCGTACGCCTCTTCGGATTCCACGCCTGGTCGCTGACGCTCCCCCAGGCCGTCGAAGGCGTGATCAGCGTCCTCGTGCTGTATCGGGTCGTACGCCTCTGGGCGGGCGTCGTACCGGGCCTGCTGGCAGCCGGCATCATGACGCTGACCCCCGCGGTCGCCTCCATGTTCGGGCACTCCATGGGCGACGGGGCGATGACCATGTGTCTCGTCCTGGCCGCCGACGCCTGCCAACGTGCCATGTTCAGCGCCCGGTTGCGCCCGCTCCTGCTCGCCGGTGTGTGGATCGGCCTCGGCTTCCAGGCCAAGATGCTGCAGGCCTGGCTGATCCTGCCGGCCCTCGCCGTCGGCTATCTCATGGTCGCCCCCGCGCCGCTGCGCCGCAGGGTGGTCCACCTGCTGGCCGCAGGCGCGGTCACCCTCGCGGTCTCGCTGTCCTGGGTGGCGGTCCTGACATTCGTGCCGGCCTCGGAACGGCCCTACGTGGACGGAACCACCAACAACAGCGCGTTCAGTATGGTCTTCGGCTACAACGGCCTCAACCGGTTCTCCCGTGACCTGATCCCAGGTTCCGTCAGCCAGATGAACGACACGGTCGGCCCGCCGCAGGGCGAGCGCGCTCCCGACCCGGCGGGCGGGCCGGACCAGCCGGGCTCGCCGGACCAAGCCGACGCACCCGGCTCATCGCCGGGCACCAGCCCCTCCGGCGGCGGGGCGGTCCCCGGCAAGCTCCTCGGCAGCCGCTTCGCCCCGCAGGTGGGCTGGCTGTACCCGCTGGCGCTGACGAGTCTGGTGCTCTGCGCCGGCTGGCGGCGCAAGGTCCCGCGCACCGACCGGCTGCGCGGCGGGTTCGTGCTATGGGGAGGCTGGCTGACCATCAGCGCCCTGACGCTGAGCGCCATCGAAGTGCCGCACACCGCCTATGTCGCCATGCTCGCGCCCGCCCTCGCGGCACTGTCGGGGGCCGGTCTCGTGGCCTTCTGGAAGATGTACCGGGAAGGCCGGGGTGTGCGCGTGCTGCCCGCGGTGATCGCGGCGGAACTGGTGTGGAGCGCCTTCCTCTGCTTCCTGTACCCGGACTTCCTGCCGTGGCTGCCGTGGCTGCTCATTGTGGCCGGCCTGGTCGCCGTGCCCTCTCTCGTCGTGGCCCACCGCAAGGACCGGCGGACGGGCCGACTGGCCCTGGTGGGGCTGGCGGCCGGACTGGTCACCATGTTCGCCGGACCCGCGGCCTGGTCCCTGTCGGTGCTCGACCCGACGTACGCCGGCAGCGCGATGGACGCGTCAGCCGGTCCGTTCGCCACAGGCGGCAGCGCGGTGCGACGGGCGGCCAACGTCGTGGGCGTGGGCAACGCGCCGAGCGGCACAGCCGCCGCCGCGGCGTCGCTCAACGAGTCGGACGTCCTCACCGACAGCCAGCACCGGTTGCTCACCTACACCCGACAACACGGCGACGGCGCCAAGTTCGTGTTCGCCAACGACTCCGCCGTCATGTCCTGGAACTACATTCTCGCCACCGGCGCCCCCGTGCTGCCGATGGGCGGATTCAGCGGCGGTTCGCCGACGCCCGCACCGGACGAGGTCAAAAGGCTCGTCTCCGAAGGGGAGTTGCGCTTCGTCCTGCTCAGCGCCGACGGCTGGCAGGGCTACGCGCAGAGCCAGGGCTACCGGAACACGGCCGTCGACGCGGTACGCGCATGGGTGAAGGCCGACTGCACCGCCGTACCGGCCACCACCTTCGGCGGCAACGACAAGGACCTCCAAGGCACCCTCTACCGCTGCGGCGACTGACGCGAGGGACCGTTCAACCGGCGGCCTCGCCTCGACGGCACGGCCGCCGCTACCCTTTTCATTCATCTCGCCGGAGAAGCCGGAGAGCGGCGACCGCGGACCGAGGGCGTCCGCGGTCTGCCCGGCAGGTCACCGAGGTTCGCGAGGGACCACGGCTAAACGGAGGCTGACACACACTCTTTCCAGGGCCGCACAATCCTGCGATTTTTGCGGGATGCAGATCGAAACCTCCCGGCTCCGCCTCAGACGTTTCCTTCCCGACGATGTCCCGGAATTCGCGGCCTACCGCTCGGATCGCGAAGTCGCCCGCTACCAGAACTGGGATTTCCCTTTGCCCCTCCCGGCGGCACGCCGTCTGGTGGACGAGTACTCCCGCCGCGACCCGGCCCGGCCGGGCTGGTTTCCCTACGCGATCGAGCTGAAGGAGGACGAGCGCCTCATCGGCGACATCGCCGTGAACCGGCATCCGGGCGGCGCGCAGGCCGAGTTGGGTTTCAGCATCGCCCGCGCCCGGCAAGGCCAGGGCTATGCGTCCGAGGCCGTCCGCGGCGTACTCGCCACGCTGTTCGGGCAGGGGCTGCGGGCGGCCGTGGCCGAGTGCGACGCACGCAACACACGCTCCGCGCGCCTGCTGGAGCACCTCGGCTTCACGTACACGCGACAGCACGGTTTCTTCGACCGGCAGAGACAAACACGCGTGGAAATCAGCCAGTTCATTCTCCCCGCGGAGCGATGGGTGACGCCGGAACAGCAGTGAGCGGGGTGCCGCCGAAGAATGGCCGAATTCAGAAGGCGGTCTTTCCTCCTCTGTAGACTGGAGTTCCCGGACCCCATTCCACAAAGGAAGTGACGCATGGCCAAAACGTCCCGCACGCACGGAACTTCGCGTCGACGCGTCCTCAGGGCCGGCGTGACGGCACTCGCCCTCGCGACTGCACTCACCGCATGCGGCACCAACGACAAGGAAAAGGCCCCCGACCAGAGCGGCACCCCCACCCTGAGCACCACCCCGACCCCCTCCCAGAGCTCTTCCCCCAGCCCCTCCACGACACCAGGCTGACCGGCGGGGCGCCGCGGACCACGACCGTCCGATCAGCGTGGCGTCGTGGAGAACCATGGCGGCCGGACGCATGCGGGGGCGTCGAACTATGGTGTCCCACCACATACGCCCATGACCTGTGCCTTCCTACTGTATGGCGACACCGAACCGTCCCCGTACCTGCCTGGAAGTGGTGCACATGGCCGCCGCAACTCCCTCCCCGACACCACCGGGTTCCCTCAAGCGGATCGTCGCCGCCAGCCTCATCGGCACGACGATCGAGTGGTACGACTTCTTTCTCTACGGATCCGCCGCCGCCCTCGTCTTCAACAAGCTGTTCTTCCCGGGCTCCGACCCGCTCGTCGGGACCCTGCTGTCGTTTCTGACGTACGCGGTGGGGTTCGCCGCCCGGCCGCTCGGGGCGCTGGTCTTCGGGCACTACGGCGACCGACTCGGACGCAAGAAGCTCCTGGTGCTGAGCCTGCTCCTGATGGGCGGGGCCACCTTCGCGATCGGGCTGCTGCCCACGCACGCGACCATCGGTACGGCGGCCCCGGTACTGCTGACCGTGCTGCGCCTGGTGCAGGGCTTCGCTCTGGGCGGGGAGTGGGGCGGCGCCGTACTGCTGGTGTCGGAGCACGGGGACGCGCGGCGACGCGGTTTCTGGGCCTCGTGGCCGCAGACCGGGGCGCCCGCCGGACAGCTGCTGGCGACGGGTGTGCTGTCCCTGCTGACGGCCCTGCTCTCGGACGCGGCGTTCACCGCCTGGGGCTGGCGCATCCCCTTCCTGCTGTCGGGCGTGCTCGTCATGGTCGGTCTGTGGATACGTCTGTCCGTCGACGAATCGCCCGTCTTCAAGGCCGCCCTGGCCCAGGCCGAGGCCCGCAAGTCGGTGCGGGACGGCGCCGCCGAGAAGCTGCCGCTGGTCTCCGTGCTGCGGTACCACTGGCGGGACGTCCTCATCGCGATGGGCGCGCGCATGGCGGAGAACATCAGCTACTACGTGATCACCGCGTTCATCCTCGTGTACGCCACCACGTCCACCGGACTGTCCAAGCAGACCGCGCTGAACGCGGTGCTCATCGCGTCCGCGGTGCACTTCGCGGCGATCCCGGCGTGGGGCGCCCTGTCCGACCGGGTCGGCCGCCGGCCGGTGTACCTGCTGGGCGCGGCCGGTATCGGCCTGTGGATGTTCCCGTTCTTCGCGCTCATCGACACGGGGAGCTTCGGGAACCTGATTCTCGCCGTGACCGTGGGCCTGGTCCTGCACGGAGCCATGTACGCCCCGCAGGCCGCGTTCTTCTCGGAGATGTTCGCGACCCGCATGCGGTACTCCGGGGCCTCGATCGGCGCGCAGTTCTCGTCGGTCGCCGCGGGCGCGCCCGCGCCGCTCATCGCGACCGCGCTGCTGGCGGACCACGACAGCTCCACCCCGATCGCCCTGTACGTGATCGGGGCGGCCGTGCTGACCCTGATCGCCGTGGGCGTGGCGAAGGAGACCCGCCACCGCGACCTGGCGGACGTCGACGGGGATGCGACGGCGGACGCCGGAACGGGGTCGTCCGGGGCCGACGGGCCGGGCGCGGAGGTCGCGAAGGAGTCCCGCCCCGCGGACGCCCGTACCGTCTGAGCACCGGCCGACCACCGGTTGAGCGGCCTCTGAGCGGCGACCGGCCCCCGCGCGCCCGTGCGTGCGGGGGTCACTGCTGTCCGGGAGGAGCCGAGGACGACAACCGGTGCAGTCGCAGGGCGAGCTGGATCTCCAGCGCGCGAGCCGGGCTCTGCCACTCGGGCCCGAGCAGCCGGCCCACCCGCTCCAGACGCTGCGCGACCGTGTTGACATGGACGTGCAGTTCGTCCTTGGTACGTGCCGGGCTCATCCCGCACGCGAAGTACGCGTCGAGGGTGCGCAGGAGGTCCGTCCCGCGCTTCTCGTCGTACTGGACGACCCGGCCGATGGTGCGCTCGACGAAGCCGGCGATGTCCCTGCTCCCGGCCAGCAGCAGCCCCAGGAACCCGAAGTCCTCGGCGGCGGCGCCCTCCCCCGGGCGGCCGAGGAGCCCTAGCGCGTCGAGGCACCGCTGCCCCTCGGCGTAGGCCTCGGCCACGGTCTCGGGGCGCGCGGAGAGATCGCGGACGGGCGCGGAGGCCCCGACGGTGACCGCCTCGTGCACGGCCGTGCCCAGGTCCCTTGCCGTGCGGCGGGCCAGCTCCGTCGCCGTGTCGCCGGGGCCCAGGGGCAGCAGCAGGACGGTGCCTCCGTCGCGGGCCGCGGCGAGTCCCTGCCGGGTGGCGGCGAGGTGGGACGCCGCGGACCACAGTCTGCGCCGGGCCGCCGCCTCCTGGTCGGCGTCCGCCACCGGGCCGTCCATGCGGGCGGCGAGCACCACGTGGACGGAGTCGAGGTCGGCGCCGAACCGGGCCGCGCGCTCGCGCAGCAGCCGGGGGTCGCGGTCGCGGGCGTCGAGCAGATCGTCCAGCAGCTCGCCCCGGACGCGTTGTTCGGCCTCGGCCGCCGAACGCCGGGCGAGCAGCAGGAGCGAGGTGACCATGGCGGCCCGCTCCAGGGTGCGCTGGTCGACGGGGTCGAGTCCCGGCTGGCCGTCCAGCACCAGCGCGCCGAGCAGTTCGCCGCCGGCGGCGACGGCCGCGACCCAGTCGTCCCCGTGCCGGACCGCGTGGCCCTCGGCCCGTGACACCTCGACCGCGTCGCCGAGTGCCGCTCCCGCGTCGGCGAAGTGCACGGTGCCGTCGAGGACCTGGGAGACCGCGGCGGACACGTCATGGACCCCGCCGCCCCGCAGAACGAGCTCCGCGAGCCGGTCGTGGACGTCCGAGGCCCGCTCGATGACCCCGCTGCGGTCCCCGATGATCTCGTTGGCCCGCTCCAGGTCCGCCAGTGCCTGACGGGTTTCCGTGAGCAGGTTCGCGGCGTCGATGGCGGCGGCCGCCAGGGCCGCGAACGAGCCGAGCAGCGCGATCTCCTGCCGCTCGAAGACCCGCGCGCGGCGGTCGGCGGCGAAGAGCACACCGATGACGTGCGGGCCGAGTGTGAGGGGCACGCCGAGGATCGCCACCAGCCCCTCGTCCCGGACCCCCGTGTCGATCGTCAGCGTGTGCCGGAAGCGGTCGTCCCGGAAGTAGTCGTCCGTGACGTAGGGCCGGGCCGTCTGGGCGACGAGTCCGCCCAGCCCCTCCCCCATGCCCAGGCGCAGCTGCTGGAAGCGGGCCGCGACCGAGCCCTCGGTGACCCGCATGTAGGTGTCGCCGCGCGCCGGGTCGTTCAGGCTGAGGTACGCGACGTCCGTGCTCAGCAGCGAGCGGGCGCGCTGCACGATCGCCTGGAGTACGGCGTCGAGGTGAGCGCACGCGCAGCGCGAGCGCCTTGGCGTCCTCAAGGGCGGCGATCCGGCCGGCGGCCATGCCGTCCGCGCGGGCGAGCAGCACCGGCTGCTCGTACGCGTCGGCGGACGCGCCCCTGGCCAGGAGTTTCAGGTACGGCGTCTCCGCGCTCGCGCAGCCCATGGACGGAGGACACATTGACGATGCGGCCCCACCCCTGCCCGTACATGTGGGGCAGCGCCCCGCGGATGAGCCGGAAGGGGGCCTCCAGCATCACGGTCAGCACGGTGTGGAAGGTGTCGGGCGGGAAGTCCTCGATGGGCCGCACCAGTTGCAGCCCGGCGTTGTTGACGAGGATGTCGGTGCCCGCCGCGGCCGACTCCGCCGCGTCCAGGTCGGTGAGGTCGAGGACGTGCGGTTCGACGGTTCCGGCCAGGCCCCGGGCCTCTTCGGCGAGTGTCTCCAGTCCTTCGGCCTGCCGGTCGACCGCCCGCACCTTCGCACCGGCCGCGGCCAGCCGCAGCGCGCACGCGCGGCCGATGCCGCCTGCGGCGCCGGTGACGAGGGCGGTACGGCCGCCGAGGTCGAAGGAGGGGGCCTGGGGGCCTGTGAGGACACTGCGCGCGGTCATGCTCCGACCCTAGGGAGCCCCTCCGACTCGACCCATGTGGTCACAACCCATACTTCGCCCTCAGGTCGTGGGGTCGAACCACGTGGGCTCGTCGGACAGCGCCTGTTTGATCCGGACCAGCCCGTGCTCGTTCAGCTCCGGAAGCGCGTCCACGGCGAACCAGGCGACCTCAAGCGACTCGTCGTCGTTGACACGGGCCTCGCCGCCGACGGCCCTGCACCGGATGGTGATGTCCATGAACTGGCAGATGTCGCCGTTCGGGTACGTGATCGGCTTCAGCGCCTGGACGAGGACGACACGCTCGGCGACACACCGTACGCCCGTCTCCTCGTAGACCTCCCGGACGGCGCAGGCCGCGGGCTGCTCCCCAGGGTCCGACATTCCGGCGATGACGGCCCACTTGCCGGTGTCGACCCGGCGTCCGAGCAGGACTCTGTCCTCGTCGTCGAAGACGACGGCGGTGACTCCGGGAAGCCACAGCAGCTGCTGTCCGGCGCTGGCCCGGATCGTACGGATGAAGTCAGGGGTAGCCATGGACCGACCCTAACGGGCCGGTCAGGTCACCCTGCCGCGTTCGGACCACCGCGCTGGGAACGTCCCCGCGCGGCCGACGTCACCGCCCAGCCGAGTCCGCCCGCGGCGATCAGGACCAGCACCATCTCGGGCGCGATGCCCAAGCGGGTGGCGGGGGTCTCGGAGGACCGCAGCGGCACCTTCTGGACGAGGGAGTCGGCCACGAACATGCCGGTGCGCTGGGTGATCTCCCCGTCCGGCATGATCATGGCGCTGACGCCGCTGGTCACCGGGACGGTGACGGTCCGGCTGTGCTCGACGGCCCGGATACGGGACATGGCGAGCTGCTGGTACGTCATCTCGCTGCGGTCGAACGTGGCGTTGTTGCTCGGTACGGAGATGATCTGGGCGCCGTGGGTGACGGTGTCGCGCACGGCCCAGTCGAAGGCGGCCTCGTAGCAGGTCGCGAGGCCGACCTCGGTGCCCGCCATGGTGAACACACCCGGCTTGTCGCCCCGGCTGAAGTCCTGGCGGACCATGGAGGTCCAGTTCTCGTTGATGGCGCCGAGGAGCGAGCGCATGGGGAGGTATTCGCCGAACGGCTGGACCTGTCGCTTGTCGTAGGTGGCGCCGGGGCCCTTCACCGGGTCCCACAGGATCTGCTCGTTGTAGAGCTTGCCGTCCTTCTCCACGACGCCGCCGACCGAGATGGGCGCGCCGATGGCCCGGGCCGCCTTGTCGATCACGGCGTAGGCATCGGGGTTGCGGAAGGGGTCGATGTCGGAGGAGTTCTCCGGCCACAGCACGAAGTCGGGCTGGGCGGCCTTGCCCGCCTTGACCTTCGCGGCGAGGCGCTCGGTCTCGCGCGCGTGGTGGTCGAGGACGGCGCGGCGCTGGGAGTTGAAGTCGAGGCCCGCGCGCGGGACGTTGCCCTGGATGACGGCGACGGTCGCGGTGCCGTCCTCGGCACTGTCGCTGACCAGGGAGCGTGCGGCGAAGGCGCCCGCCACGGGCAGGACGAGACTGACCAGGGCCACCGCGGCGGCTCCCCGGCGTACGACACGGGTGCGCCGCGCTTCGAGGCCCAGCCGGACGGTCTCGTACAGGCCGAAGCCGCACAGGACGACCGCGAAACCGAGCACGGGGGTGCCGCCCACCGCCGCGAGCGGCAGGAAGACCCCGTCGGCCTGGCCGAAGGCGATCTTGCCCCAGGGGAAGCCGCCGAACGGCACGCGCGCGCGTGCCGCCTCACCGGCGACCCACAGGGCCGCGGCCCACAGCGGCCGGCCGGGCAGCTTGGAGACGGCCGCGATGCCGGCGCCGACGAGCGCGACGTAGACCGCCTCGATGACGACGAGCGCCAGCCACGGTCCGGGGCCGACCTCGACGCCGGTCCACACGAGCAGCGGCAGCAGGAAACCGAGGCCGAAGAGGTAGCCGAGACCGAGGGCCGCCTTCCAGGTGCGGCCGTGCAGGCACCAGGCGAGGATCGCGAAGGCCGGCAGGGCCAGCCACCACAGGGTGCGCGGCGGGAAACTGACGTACAGCAGCACCCCGGAGAGTGCCGCGGCGGCGGCCGGAAGCAGCCGTCGGGCCAGGCGAACCGTGCGCGAAACGGGCCGGTCCTGCGGGTCGAGCTGTTCCGGCTCGTCTACGGGGGTCGCTGTGGCGGTCACGCGGGGAGTCTACGGCGCCTGACCACGGCGCCGACAGCGCGGCCCCGGCTCCCGACCGGGCGCCCGCCGGGTGCGGACGCGGTCCTGCCGAGGCACTGACCGGGTGTTTACCCCTCACTTGCCGCATCGTTTCTGCGCAACTCGTCCACAAACCGGCGCATCACCCGTTACGGTGTGCCGGAGCCTTCGACGTACGGGCCGTTTCCGGCCGGGCGGGCGGGGCCTGTCACAGGTCGGGGGGCGTCGGGGTGAGGTCCACGGGGATGGCTTCGGCGACCGGTCAGGCATCGGCACACGACAGACGCAGCGCGTCGGACGCGACGGGTGTCGTCGTGCTCGGCGCGTGCGCGGCCTGGTCCCTGATCACCGCCGCGGCGCACGGCGGGCGACCCGAGGGGGTCCTGCTCGCGGTGCTCGCCGTGGCCGCGGGCTACGCGGTGGGGCGGATCTGCGGCGAACTGCTGCCGGTCGCCGTGCCCGGTGCGGGCGCGTTCGCCGGACTGGGGCTCGCCGTGGCCGCCCCGCACATCAACCCGGGCAGCCAGGTGACCTCACCGCTCGGCCAGACCGGCGCGACCGCCGCGCTGCTCACGCTCTCCGCGGGGGCCGCGTGCTGTGCGGCCTGGGCGGCGCGCTCGCCGGGGTTGCGGCTCGCCCTGCGGCTGCTGGCCGCCGGTATCGCGGTCACCGCGGCGGTCCTGGGGTCGACGTCGGGCTTCGTGGCCTGTCTGGGCGTGCTGCTCTGCTCGCTCGCCGCCGACCGTATGCGCCGCCGCGCCGTGGGGCTCGGCGGTCTCGCGCTCGCCGCGGCCCTGGTGACGGGCGCGACCTGGGCGACCGCCGAGAACGTACTGCCGGACGGTCTGACCTCGTCCCTGGAGGGGCAGCTCACCCAGCACCGCGTCCTGCTGTGGCACGACGCGCTCGACATGGCGGCCCGGGAACCGGGGCTCGGCATCGGCCCCGGGCGGTTCGCGGAGGTGAGTCCGACCGTCACGCAGACGCTGCCGCCCGACGGCAAACCCCACTCGGCACCGTTCCAGCAGGCCGCCGAGCAGGGGATCTTCGGCGTGGTCCTGCTCGCCGCGGTGTTCGGCTGGGTCCTGTACGCGCTGTGGAGGTCGCCGCGCCCCACGCCCGTCGTCCTCACCGCGGGCGCCGCGCTGACGGCGCTGGCCGCGATCGCCTCGGTCGGCAACGCGCTGAGCTTCACGACGGTGACGGCGGGCGCCGGCCTGCTCGCGGGCCTTGCCACGGCGCGTCCCGCGCCGGCCGTGCCGGCCGTCTCCACGGGGTAGCCGGCGCACCTGGTCGGGAGAGTGGTCGCGAAGAGGCCGTGGTTACGGAGGGGGCGTGCTTACGGCGTCAGTGGGCGCGGCCCGTGGCGGCGATCCTCAGCCGGTCGCGGATCACCCGTACGGCCGCCTCCGCGTTGTCCACCGTGATGGTGAACGTATGCCCGTCGCCCAGGAGCAGCACCAGGCCCTCGCCGCGTCGCACGACCACGGCGGTTCCCTGGTCGGGCCGCCAGCGGTAGCCCCAGCCGCCCCACTGCCGCGGGGTCACCCGGGGCGCGAAGTCGGCTCCGGTGATGTGCGACAGCGGGATGCGGCGGCGCGGGACACCCATGTGGCCGCAGCGCACTTCGAGGCACTCCTTGTCGACCTTCACGGCCACATGCACGAACGCCAGCGTCCCGAAGAGGACCAGGAGCCCCGCCGCGATGCAGCCGACCACCGACATGGCGAGGGCGGCGATGCCCGACGTCCAGGTCGAGTCGACGGCCAGCTGGATGCCCAGCGCCAGGCAGGCGGCGCCGATGCTCGCGAGCAGCCACTGCATACGGTTGGACGCGCGGCCGTGCCAGACCTCGGTATGCGGGGCGTCGGCAGCGCCCTGTTCGCCGTGGGGGTGGTCCGTCATGCCAATGAGCGTACTCACGTTCCGCAGAGAGGGCACCTGGTCGCGGACAGTGACCGTCGCGCGTGGAGGCGAAGCCTCCGCCGGGCGAGCGCCGCCGCGCGCTCGGGCGGCCGTCCGGGCCGGTGGCGGCTCGGTGGGGGGTCAGCGGGCGGGGCTGACCGCCTGGAGCAGCCGGCCCTCGTCGTACGTCAGCGCGGTGGCGGGCAGGACGCCCTCCCGGCCGCCGAGGAGCACCGTGAGCGTGCCCTGGTCGGGTGCCTGCGGGGCCGCCGCCTCGCCGGTGCGGCGCAGTGCCTGTGCGGCCACGGCGCCGGCCGAGCCGTGCAGGACGAGCGGTGCCGTGCCGGGCCGCTGGACGGCCGCGCGGATGCGCTCGGCGACCAGTTCGTAATGGGTGCAGCCCAGGACGACGGTCGTTACGTCGTCGGGTGTACGTGCGGCGGCAGCGGCGATCGCGGCGTCGATGCCGGCCTGGTCGGCGTGCTCGACGGCGTCCGCGAGGCCGGGGCAGGGCACCTCGGTGACGCTCGCCCCGTCGGCGAACTCTCGGATGAGACCGCGCTGGTAGGGGCTGCCGGTGGTGGCGGGCGTGGCCCAGATCGCGAAGGGGCCGCCGCCCGCGGCGGCCGGCTTGATCGCGGGGACCGTGCCGATGACGGGAATCCCCGGCTCCAGGCGGGCCCGCAGGGCGGGCAGCGCGTGCACGGAAGCGGTGTTGCAGGCGACGATCAGGGCGTCGGGCCGGTGCGCGGCGGCGGCCTCCGCGACGGCGAGGGCACGCGCGGTCACGTCCTCGGGCGTACGGGGTCCCCAGGGCATGCTGCCGGGGTCCGAGGAGAGAACGAGCTCCGCGTCGGGGCGCAGTCGACGGACCGCGGCGGCCGCCGCGAGCAGTCCGATTCCGGAGTCCATGAGCGCGATCTTCACCCGGTCACCATAGTCGATCTGGCTCAACGGGCCGCAGTGGTGCGGCAGACTGCGGCGGGTGAGCGCCCTTGTGTGGACCGCTGTCGGATCGCTGGCCGCCTGGCTGTGGCTGCTGCTCGGCCAGGGCTTCTTCTGGCGTACGGACCTGCGGCTGCCGCCGCGCGGGGAGCCGGAGAGCTGGCCGTCGGTGTGCGTCGTGGTACCGGCGCGCGACGAGGCCGCCGTCCTGCCCGTGAGTCTGCCCTCGCTCCTCGCGCAGGAGTATCCGGGGCGGGCCGAGGTCTTCCTCGTCGACGACGGCAGTTCGGACGGCACCGGGGAGCTGGCCCGTGAGCTGGGGCGGCGGCACGGCGGGCTGCCGCTGACCGTCGGCTCGCCCGGGGAGCCGCCCGCGGGCTGGACCGGCAAGCTCTGGGCGGTGCGGCACGGCATCGGCCTGGCACGCGCGCGTGGGCCCGAGTATCTGCTGCTCACGGACGCGGACATCGCCCATGCGCCGGACAGTCTGCGGGAGTTGGTGGCCTCGGCCGTGACCGGGGACTTCGATCTCGTCTCCCAGATGGCCCGGCTGCGGGTGGAGAGCGTCTGGGAGCGGCTCGTGGTGCCCGCGTTCGTGTACTTCTTCGCGCAGCTGTACCCGTTCCGGTGGATCGCCGTGAAGGGGTCGCGGACCGCCGCCGCGGCGGGCGGCTGTGTCCTGCTGCGGACCACCGCCGCCGAGCGGGCCCGGATCCCGGACGCCATCGGGCGGGCCGTCATCGACGACGTGGCGCTGGCGAGGGCCGTCAAGGGCTCCGGAGGGCGCATCTGGCTGGGGCTCGCCGAGCGCGTGGACAGCGTGCGTCCCTATCCGCGGCTGCACGACCTGTGGCGGATGGTCTCGCGCAGCGCGTACGCCCAGCTGCGGCACAACCCGCTGCTGCTCGCCGGCACCGTGGCAGGTCTCGCCGTGGTGTATCTGGTGCCGCCGGTGGCGCTCGTCGCGGGTGTCGTGACGGGCGCCCGCCTGGCGGCGGCGGCCGGCGGGCTGGCGTGGCTGGTCATGACCGGGACGTATCTGCCGATGCTGCGGTACTACCGGCAGCCTCTCGCGCTCGCCCCGCTGCTGCCGTTCACGGCCCTGATGTACCTCTTCATGACGGTGGATTCCGCGGTGCAGCACTACAGGGGACGCGGCGCGGCCTGGAAGGGACGCACCTACGCCCGCCCGGACGCGGCGCCCGGCCCCTGAGCGGGCGCCGCGCGGCGGCTCACTTCCTGCCCGGGGTCCAGTTCATGCCCCAGCCGTAGGCGTAGTCGACGGTGCGCTGCGGGCTCACACCCCGGTCGGGGACGAGGAAGCGCGCCTCGCGCTGGACCACGAGGTCGCTGCCTGTGTTCGTGATGAGGGCGAGGGCGCACACCGTGGAGGGCACGGTGCATTCGCCGAGCGAGAAGTCGACGGGTGCGCCGTGCAGTGGCTGGAGGGTCACCGAGGCGTCGAGGTCGGCGAAGGAACGCGCTCCTTCGTAGATGGTCACGAAGATGAGGATGCGGCGGAAGTCCCGGATGTGGTCGAGGTTGACGCTGATGTTCTCGCCGCTCGACGACGCGCCGGTCCGGTCGTCGCCGTCGAGGTGGATGAACGGGGGCTGGTGCAGCGCTCCGAACGCGTTGCCCAGGGCCTGTACGACGCCCTTGCTGCCGTCGGACAGTTCGTAGAGGGCGCACAGGTCGAGGTCGAGGTCCGCGTGCATGGCGATCGCCCGGCCCAGCTTGGCCTGCCATCCCGAGAACTGCTTGCGGACCGTCCAGTTGAGGTTCACGCGCATCACGCCCGAGGTGCCGCCCTGCTTGGTGAGCGAGACGGACGGGGCGTCCTTGGTGAGCGTGACCTTGGTGAGGCGGACGGGGGCCGGAGGCTGGGCAGGGGGCGCCGGAGGGGCGGGCGGGGGTGTCATCGGCCGGGGGGCCGTGACGGGCGGGGCGACGGGGGCAGGAGGCGGGGTGGCCGCGACCGGCGGAGCGACGGGGGCGGGCGGCGCCGGCTGCTGCGGCTCGTCGACGGTGATCCCGAAGTCCGTGGCCAGCCCCATGAGTCCGCTGTCGTAGCCCTGTCCGACGGCGCGGAACTTCCAGGCGCCCTGTCTGCGGTAGAACTCGCCGAGCACGAAGGCGGTCTCGACACTTGCGCCCTCGCTGTCGAAGCGCGCGACCTCCGTGCCTGCCTGTGCGTCGAGGACCCGGATGTACAGCCCGGGGACCTGTCCGAACGTGCCGCCGTCCGCGGAGGCGGCGAGGACCACCGTCTCGATTCCGGGCTCCACGCGCGCGAGGTCGACGAACAGCGTGTCGTTCACCTGGCCGCCGGCGTTGCGCTTGCCCTCGTGGCGCACCGCGCCGGAGGAGTGCGCCGGCTGGTTGTAGAACACGAAGTCCTGGTCGGAGCGGACCTTTCCGGACGCCAGCAGCAGCGCCGAGGCGTCCGCGTCGGGCACGCCGGGGCCCGTGCGCCAGCCCAGCTCGACGCGCAGCCCCGTCGTCGGCACCGGAACGTTCGATCCTTTAGGCATTGGCATGTCCGCCCCCATCGGGTGTCTCCGCGACGACCGCGACTCGGTCCGTTCGCCCGTTCTGCGCCAACCTAATCCCCCGGGCGGCGAACGCCCATGACCGGACCCGGAAGATCGGCGGCCGACCCGTCGGTAACCCCTCCGGAACTCGGCCTTTACACGATCCTGGCAGTCTCCGCTGCCCTTTTTCGCCAAGTTCGCTCACATTGGGGGTCCCGCGTCACTGCCGACACGGAAAACAACCCTCTTATCGGTCTCCCCAACCGGCAGATCGTGGGCTTAACTTATGTGCCATGACCTCCCCCCGCTCCACCTATGGCGGCGGTTACTACTCCGCCTCCTTCCCGGACACCCCGATCTACGACTCCCTCGTGGCCGAACGGGGCACCCCGCAGATCGCCCCGATCCGGGTTCCCGCGGCGTACGACACGGGCGGCAACCTGCCCGCGCTCCCGTCGGCGCTGCCCGCTCTGCCCGCCGCACCCTCCCCGCAGGTGCCCCAGTACGGCTACCCCCAGGCCCAGCAACCGGCTCCGCTGCAGCAGGCCGCGGCCCCGTACATCCCGCAGCAGGGCGGCGCCCCGCGCGGCTACCCGGGCCCCCAGGCTCCGCAGCAGCAGCGCCCGATGAACGGCGGCGGCACGGGCTACGAGGCGATGCGTCCGGCAGCGCCGCGGCCCGCCCCCGCGGCCCCGCGCCCCGCTCCGGCGCCGTACCAGGACCCGTACAACAACCAGCAGTACCGCGGCTACTGAGGGTGATGCGGCGGAGGTTGTCCGAGCCCTCCGGCAGGATGACCTCATGTCGAAGCCGGTACTGCACTCGATCCACGTCTATCCGCTGAAGGCGGCTGCGGGCCACGACCCGCACGAGGCCGTCGTGGAGCCATGGGGTCCGGCGGGCGACCGGCGCTGGGTGCTGACCGACGACAAGAACAGGATCATCACCCAACGCGCGCGGCCGCGGATGGCGTTGGTCCGCGCAGAGCCCCTGGCCGGCGGCGCGATCCTGGTGTCCGCGCCCGGCCGGGAGTCACTGACCGTCCCCGTGCCCGAACCGGGCGGCACCACGACGGTGGAGATCTGGAACGACAAGGTGGAGGCGGTGCCCGCCGGCGTCACGGCGGACGCCTGGTTCAGCGACTTCCTCGGCATCGCCGTACGGCTCGCGCATCTCGACGACCCGGCCACCCGCAGACCCGTCGACCCGCTGTTCGCACGGCCGGGCGAGACGGTCAGCTTCGCGGACGGCTACCCCCTGCTCGTCACCACGCTCGCCTCGCTCGACGCCCTGAACACCCTGATCGCGCAGGGCGACCGGCCCGAAGAGGGCCCCCTCCCGATGAACCGCTTCCGGCCGAACATCGTGGTCGACGGCACCGCCCCCTGGGCCGAGGACGGCTGGTCCCGGATCGCCGTCGGCGAGGTCGTCCTGCGCGTCGCCAAGATGTGCGGGCGCTGTGTCGTGACCACCACCGACCAGACGACGGCCGAGCGCGGCAGGGAGCCGCTGCGCACCCTCGCCCGCCACCGCCGTTTCGGCGACAAGCTGGTCTTCGGGCAGAATCTCGTACCGGAGTCCCCCGGTTCGGTCCGGGTGGGCGACCCGGTGCGGATCCTCGAATAGGACTTCGCCCGGGGAACACGCACGCCGGGCACAGCCGTTGAGTCCGTGTGAGAAGTTCATGAGAGGCCGGCAGGAGGGGTGATTTCCCTCTCTCTTGCCCGGCCGCGCGCGTGAACGGCTCCGAGGGGGGTTATCACGGACGCGGAGGGGGGTGCGGAGCGGTGCGGGCAATCCGGGGAATCTGGCGCTGGCGGCACAACCCGCTTCGGCGTACGACGGATCTCTGCGAGGCGTGGCTGGCGCTGGGGGCACTTGTGCTGATCCTCGTCGCCGCGCCCCTGGTCGGTGTGCTGGTCGGCGGGATCGCCGGGGACGCCCTGCAGCGGTCCGTGCGGGAGCAGCGGGAGAGCCACCACCCGGTGGTCGCGACCGTGATCAGAAAGTCGGACCGCACGCCGCTGGACCCCGACCCCGAGACGGCTTCCGGACGTGACTCCCACAGCCGGGTGCTGGCCCGCTGGACGGCACCCGACGGCACCGCGCACCGGGGCACGGCCATGGCGGCCCTCAAGGCCCCCGGGCGCGGCGACCACTTCACGGTGTGGACGGACGGACAGGGCCGAATAGTGGGCCGCCCGCTGGACAGCGCGACCGCCGCGACGCACGCCGTCCTCGCGGGCTTCGGCACGGCCGCCGCCTGCGCGGGCCTCGTCGAGGGCACCCGGCGGCTGCTGGTCTGGCGCATGGTGCGGCGCAGGTACGACCGCTGGGACCAGGCATGGTCCCGGGCGGGGCCGGACTGGGGCAGGACGGGCACGGGCAGCTGACGGCCTGCACGCTCCGGTCAACCACGCGGCCCCGCGCACGCTACGGTGGACCGGCCGAGGTGTTCGGCACCGTCATGAGAGGCTGTTTCCCGTTCCCCGTGAGCCGAGTTGACGGCCAGGCGCTGGGAACACGGCTTCTCAGGACCCGCGTACGACAAGGTGGGGGCACAGCAGCGCCATGGCACAGGGCACGGTCCAGGTGACGCACACCGGCACGTCGCGGTGGCGGCGCCGCACAGGTGAGTACGCATCGCTCGCCGCCGCCCTGGAGGCCGCGGCCGACGGTGACGTGCTCACCATCGCCGCCGGGACCTACCGGGAGAACCTCGTCATAGAGCGGGCGGTGACGCTGCGCGGCCCCGAGGGATCGGCCGGTTCCGTGCGCATCGCGCCCGTCGACGGCGTGCCCCTGACCGTACGGGCCTCCGCAGTGGTCCAGGACCTGCTCGTGGAGGGCCAGGACTCGGCCGCGCCCGCGCTGCTCGTCGAGGAGGGCACCCCGGAGCTCATGGACATCCGGATCGTCACCCGGTCCGCGGCCGGTGTCGAGGTGCGCGGCGGCGCGCGCCCGACCGTGCGCCGGTGCACCGTGGACAATCCGGCGGGCGTCGGCATCTCCGTGCTCGACGGCGGGGGCGGGGTCTTCGAGGAGTGCGAGGTCGTGGCCGCAGGACAGTCGGGCGTCTCGGTGCGCGGCGGCGCGCATCCGCGTCTTGAGCGCTGCCGGGTGCACCACACGGCGGGCGCGGGCCTGTCGGTGACCGGTGAGCAGTCCGCCCTAGAAGCGGTGGGCTGCGAGGTCTACGAGGTCAGGGGCAGCGGCGTACAGGTCTCCGCGCGGGCCACGGCGCACCTCACGGACTGCGATGTGCACCGCACGACGTCGGACGGTGTCACGCTCGACACGGACGCCGTGCTGACGCTCGCCGACTGCCGTATCCACGACATCCCGGAGAACGCGGTCGACCTGCGCTCCCGCTCGGTCCTCACCATGACGCGGTCCACCGTGCGCCGGTTCGGGCGCAACGGCCTGTCGGTCTGGGATCCCGGCACGCGCGTGGACGCCAACCAGTGCGAGATCCACGACAGTACGGGCGACTACCCCGCGGTGTGGGTCAGCGACGGCGCGACGGTCGTCCTCGAATCCTGCCGGGTGCACGACGTACCGGACGCCCTGTTCGTGCTCGACCGCGGCTCGCGCGCCGACGTCGTCGACAGTGACATCACCCAGGTCCGCAACACGGCCGTGTCGGTGAGCGACGGCGCCACCGCGCAGCTCGACGACTGCCGGATCCGGGACGCGGCGACGGGCGCCTGGTTCCGCGACCACGGCAGTGGCGGGACGCTCTCCGCCTGCACGATCGACGGCACGCAGACCGGCGTGATCGTCACCAAGGGCGCCGACCCCACCATCGAGCGGTGCACCGTCACCTCGCCCGCGGAGGCGGGTTTCTACGTGTCGGCCGGCGGTCGCGGCAGCTTCCACGGCTGCCGGGTGACGGGCAGCGGCGGGTACGGCTTCCACGTGATAGACGGCTGCCGCGCCACCCTGAAGAAGTGCCGTACGGAGCGCTGCGCGCGCGGTGGTTACGAGTTCGCCGACGCCGGGGGTGACCAGGCGTCCGGCACCGGGCCGCTGGTCGAGGACTGCACGAGCGACGAGAGCGCCCACGCGCGGACCCCGGCCCCGGAACCCGCCGTACAGACCGCGGGGCAGTCCTCCGGCCTGCTGGGGGCCATCCCGGGCCAGCGGGCCACCGAGCAGGAGCCGCTGCTCGCCGCCGCGGAGCCCGAGCAGCCGGCGCGCACCTCGGAGGCCGTGCTCGGCGAACTGGACCAGCTGGTGGGCCTCGACAGCGTCAAGCGCGAGGTGCGGGCGCTCACCGACATGATCGAGGTGGGCCGCCGACGGCAGCAGGCGGGCCTCAAGGCGGCCTCCGCCCGTCGCCACCTCGTCTTCACCGGCTCCCCCGGCACCGGCAAGACGACGGTCGCGCGGCTGTACGGCGAGATCCTCGCGTCCCTCGGCGTCCTGGAGAAGGGCCACCTCGTCGAGGTGTCCCGCGTCGACCTGGTCGGCGAGCACATCGGTTCCACGGCGATCCGTACGCAGGAGGCGTTCGACAAGGCGCGCGGCGGCGTCCTGTTCATCGACGAGGCGTACGCGCTGTCGCCGGAGGACTCGGGGCGCGACTTCGGCCGCGAGGCGATCGACACGCTCGTGAAGCTGATGGAGGACCACCGGGAGGCCGTGGTCGTGATCGTCGCGGGCTACACGGCCGAGATGGAGCGCTTCCTTTCGGTCAACCCCGGTGTGGCGTCCCGTTTCTCACGGACCATCACCTTCAACGACTACGGCTCCGAGGAACTGCTGCGGATCGTGGAGCAGCAGGCGGACGAGCACGAGTACCGGCTGGCGCCCGGCGCGGACGAGGCGCTGCTCACGTACTTCTCGGCGATCCCCAAGGGGCCCGCGTTCGGCAACGGCCGTACCGCGCGGCAGACCTTCGAGGCGATGGTGGAGCGGCACGCGGGGCGGGTCGCCCAGCTCGCCGAGACGAGCACGGACGACCTCACCCTGCTGTACGCGGAGGACCTGCCGGAACTCCCCTGAACCGGCCGGGAGTTCCCCCGGTCCCGGCCGCCGGTCCTAGACCGGCGCCGGTTCCGCCCGGGGGCCGCCCTGGGGTTCCTCGGGCCCGGTACCCGCTCGCGGGGCCGGGACGTCCGGCCTGAGGCGGGCCAGGAGCTTCTCCCGCTCCTCGGCGAAGACGGGGTCCGCCTGGTAGTCCGAGTGTCCGAGGATCGGCGCGGGCAGCGGGTGCTTCTCCGACCGGCAGTACGCGAGCGGATCCTCCAGTGCCTCCCGGTCGACCTGGGGGCCGCAGTCGCCGGGCAGCCGCATGGGGCCGCCGATGGGGTCGGTGGCCCGGTACAGATTGCGCCAGCAGTCGACGTCCCGGTGCAGTCCGCTGAGCGCGGCGGGCCCGAAGTGCGCCGGGAACCAGCGCCCGTACAGCCGCTCCAGCGGTGAGCCGTAGGTCAGCAGCGCGACGCGCTTGCGCACCGCCGGTTCGAGCTGCCAGGCAGCGGCGGCCGCGAGGACACTGCCCTGCGAGTGGCCGGACAGGACGAGCCGGCCGCCGGTGGCGCGGATCCAGCCGGCGATGCGCCAGGTCAGGTCGGGCACGGCGCGCTCGGCGTAGCAGGGAGGCGCGAAGGGGTGTGCCGCACGCGGCCAGAACGTACCGACGTCCCACAGGATGCCGATGGTGCGGCGGGCGGTCTGGTCCTTGTAGGCGCGGCGGCCCCAGGTGACGAACAGTATGAAGCCGACCCCGATCAGCCAGGAGCCCAGTGCCTGCGCGGTCTCGGCGGCGCCCTGTACGACGGGGTAGGTGCCGCGGGCCGCCTCGCCCGGGGCGTCCTTGGTGGCCAGGGCTCCCGCGACGGCCAGGCCGCCCAGGATCAGCGTCACCACGGAGGTGATGCCGATGATCCGGGGGGCCCGGTCGGTGAGGGAGGCCATCGCCCGGATGCTCGCGATGCGGCGGGTGGTGGCCTCGTCCTTGGGCTCGTCCTCGTAGGCGGATTCCACGGCAGCCGTCTCGGTGCGGCGCAGCACCACCGTGCGCCTGGCCAGCCAGCCGACGAGGACGAACAGGACCAGCAGCAGGGGCGGGATGACCGATGCCTGCCAGGTCAGCAGCACGGGCGGGCCCGCGATCGTGTGCCCGGTGCCGTCCAGCCAGTCGGCGACGCGCTGGGAGACCCCGCCGGACATCACCCCGCCCAGCGCGCAGGCCAGCATCGCGACGGCGGGTCCCGCCAGGCCCCGCATCGCGGTACGGGGATCGGGCTGGGCGCGGTACAGGACGTGCGCCACCACCCCGAGGACGATCACGAGCAGGCACTCGACCAGCGCGATGGTGCCGAAGGCGGTGCCGCCGCCGGCCAGCCGGTGGTCCGAACTCCATCCGGGGCGTGACCAGCCCGCGTAGACGAAGGTGAGGACGAGCAGGGCGAGCGAGCCGAGGGTCAGCCGGCGCACCAGGGCCGCGTCGAGCCGCCGGTCGAGGCGGTGCTCGCTGCGGCCCCGGCTGCAGACGACCCACAGCACGAAGACCGCTCCCAGCACGAACGACCCGTTCAGGAGCCACCCGAGCACGTCCAGGGCGGCCGGCCCGCCGGCCTCGCGGTCGTGGCGGGCGGCGGCGGCGCCGACCGCCGCGGCGATCGTCAGTAGACCCGCGGCGGTGTGGGCGACCCGCAGCCGGGCGACCAGCCGGCGTCCGTACCAGAAGCCGGGACGGCCGAGCCCGGCCCTGCTGCCCTCCTCCGGCTCGTTCTCGCGCGGCCTCGGCTGCTGGGACTCGTACGCGCTCCAGGTGCGGTGCGAGAGGTACCAGAGGAGACCCGTGAGCGCGGCGGGCACCAGTGCGGCGAGGGCGAGGCGGCGGCCGGGCTGGCTCCACCAGCCGTCGTCGGAGACGGCCGGGGACAGGAAGCCGAGCCAGGAGTGCTCCCTGGCGCAGTCGGCCGTACCCGCGCACTGCCAGGCGGCCAGGTCGAGGGCGACCTCGCAGGCCGCGGCGACCAGGAGCACCGTGAGGGTCAGCCCGGCCAGGCGCACCAGCAGGCCGTAGAGGCGGACCGCCGGTTTTCGGTTGTCGCTCACCGTGGGCCGCATCCAGTGGGCGAGGTTGACCACCATGAACGGCAGGAGCAGCAGCCACAGCGCCCGGGAGCCGTTGCCCGAGGTGAGGTTGCACCAGACGTACGCCTCGGGAATCGGTTTGCCCTGGTGCTCCGCGGGCCGGCGCGTCGCGTCCGTCTCGGCTTCGACGTCGTCGGCGCGGCGGAAGACCGCGGCCGTGTCGTCGCCGGTGATCCGGACCGTGCGCGGATCGTTCAGCATTTCCTGGGGCGTCGTGCCACCGACGCCGTGGACCAGGAGTTCGAGCGCGGTGTCGGACGCCTGCGGCCCGGATCCGTTCGTCTCGTTCGTCGGGGCGTGCCCCTGTAGACGCTCCACTGTTGTGTGTCCCCCGTGATGCCCGTACGACATGTGTCATGTCCAGATACAAGGATCTCCTCTGCTGACCCTGCGCGCACCACTCGTCACGGAATCTCCCCGATCCGTGTGACAGTGCCGGACCCGAGGTGGCAGCGTGACGTGTGCGCATCGCCACAGGCAGTGGCGCGACCTGCGGCGGCCCGTGCAAGGATGGGGCGTCCCGCGGTCCACAGGTGAGGCGAACGTCCTTGTCGGTGTGCGACGCAGGGGCTGCGCAGGACTATGTCGAGCGGGTCGAGGCGAAGGGAACCGGAGCGGACGTGAGCGAGAATCAGAACCTGCTCGCGGAGCAGCGGCGCGCTCTGATCCTGGACGAGGTCCGGCGGCGCGGTGGCGTCCGCGTGAACGAACTGACCAGGAAACTCGGCGTGTCCGACATGACGGTCCGCCGCGACCTGGACGCGCTCGCCCGGCAGGGCGTGGTGGAGAAGGTGCACGGCGGCGCCGTCCCGGTGGTCGAGGCGAGTACGCACGAGCCGGGTTTCGAGGCCAAGTCGGGGCTGGAGCTGACGGCCAAGGAGGACATCGCGCGGGCCGCCGCCTCTCTGGTGGCCCCGGGCACGGCGATCGCGCTGTCCGGCGGCACGACGACGTACGCGCTCGCCCATCAGCTGCTCGACGTGCCGGACCTGACGGTGGTGACCAACTCGGTGCGGGTGGCCGACGTCTTCCACTCGGCGCAGCGCACCTCGGGGCAGCGGCAGGGCGCGGCGACGGTCGTGCTGACGGGCGGGGTGCGCACCCCGTCGGACTCCCTGGTGGGTCCCGTCGCGGACCAGGCGATCGAGGCCCTCCACTTCGACGTGCTCTTCCTCGGGGTGCACGGCATATCGGTGGAGGCCGGTCTGTCCACACCGAACCTCGCGGAGGCGGAGACGAACCGGCGCCTCGTGCAGTCCGCACGGCGGGTCGTCGTGGTCGCGGACCACACCAAGTGGGGCACGGTGGGGCTGAGTTCGTTCGCCGCGCTGGAGCAGATCGACACCCTGGTGACGGACGACGGGCTGCCCGCCGAGGCGCGCTCGGAGATCTCCGAGCATCTGCGGCGCCTGGTGGTGGCGGGCGAACCGGAGGCCGAGGACGAGGGCGAGGACGAGGGCGCGTCGGACGCCTGAGTGTTTGGCCGGGACGTGCAGGCGCGCCTCCGGCTCCGGGGGCGTCGAGGGGTGTCCAGGGGTGTCCAGGGACGGTACAGACATCTGACGTCCCCGCGGTTATGGTGACCCCCCTTGCCAACTGCCGCGGTTCGGGAACGCGTTCAGGACTGTTCCCGACGTGCCCCCGTGCGGAGGTCGTACGCATGGTTCATCGACTGCGCCCCGTGGAGCTCGACTTCGTCGAGAGCGCTCCCGTGCGGCTGGTGTTCGCGCGAGGCGTGACCTCGTCCCCCGAAGCGGTCCACCGCGCGCTGGCCGAGGACGTCGAAGGCTGGCCGCAGTGGTTCTCCGCCGTCTCGTCGGCACAGCCGTCCGACGGCGGCTCAGGACGGCGGATCCGCCTCAGGGGCGGCACCCGCTTCGAGGAGACGATCCTTGCGGCCGAGCCCCACGAGGTGTACGCGTACCGCGTCGACGTGACGAACGCCCCCGGCGTGCGCGCCCTCGCCGAGGAGTGGCGGCTCACCCCGGACGGCGCCGCCGGTACGCGGGTGCAGTGGACCATGGCCGCCGACGGCACGGCGGCGTTCCGCCTGGTGATGAAGCTGAGCCGGGCGGGTCTCGGCCGGGCGTTCCGTGACGCGGTACGGAAGCTGGACCGGCGGATCGGCTCGACGCACGCGCGCTGACGGTCACCACCGTCCTGGCGGGACCGCGTCACCCGGGGACCGCGTCGCCCGGGAGCGGGCCGCTCAGGCGGGCCAGATCCCTGTGGCCAGCAGCGAGTCGATCGTGGCCGCGTAGGGCGCGATGTCCAGGCCCTGACCGGCCAGCCAGTCGTCCGAGTAGTACTTGTCCAGATAGCGGTCCCCGGGGTCGCACAGCAGCGTGACCACGCTCCCGGTCCGTCCCGCCGCCGCCATCTCCGCCACGATCCTCAGCGAACTCCACAGACCCGTGCCGGTCGAGCCGCCCGCCTTGCGCCCGATGGCCTGTTCCAGCGCCCGCACGGCCGCCACGCTCGCCGCGTCCGGCACCTTCATCATCCGGTCGACGGCCCCGGGTACGAAGCTGGGTTCCATCCGCGGCCGGCCGATGCCCTCGATCCGCGAACCGCAGTCGGTGGTGACCTCCGCGTCACCCGTGGTCCAGCCCTCGAAGAAACAGGAGTTCTCCGGATCGGCCACACAGATACGGGTGTTGAACTGCATGTAGTGCACATAGCGGGCGATGGTCGCCGAGGTGCCGCCGGTCCCCGCGGTCGCCACGATCCACGCGGGCTCGGGGTAGCGCTCCAGCTCCAGCTGGCGGTAGATCGACTCGGCGATGTTGTTGTTGCCGCGCCAGTCCGTGGCCCGTTCGGCGTACGTGAACTGGTCCATGAAGTGCCCGCCGGTCTGCGCTGCGAGGGCCGCCGACTCCGCGTACATGGTGCGCGGGTCGTCGACGAAATGACATCGGCCGCCGTGGAACTCGATCAGACGGCACTTCTCCGCGCTCGTGGTGCGGGGCATCACGGCGATGAACGGCACCCCGATCAGCTTGGCGAAGTACGCCTCGGAGACGGCCGTGGAGCCGCTGGACGCCTCGATGACGGGACGGCCGTGCCGGATCCAGCCGTTGCACAGCCCGTACAGGAAGAGCGAGCGGGCGAGGCGGTGCTTGAGACTGCCGGTGGGATGGGTGGACTCGTCCTTGAGATACAGGTCGATGCCCCACCGCTCGGGCAGCGGGAAGCGCAGGAGATGGGTGTCGGCCGATCTGTTCGCGTCGGCCTGGACCTTCCGCACGGCTTCTTTGAGCCAGTGCCGGTACTCCGCGTCGCTGTGATCGACATCGAGCGTGGCCGTCGGCTCATGGGGGCGGGCCTGCTGCGGGGTGGTCACGGCGGGGCTCCTTCGGGTGGCTGCCGACGTCGGGTCGCGCGGTCGGACGCACCGATCATAGGCACCTCGCGCACGCTTCTCACCTGCATAAACACTCCTTTGAGGACCTCAAAGGGACTCCTGGTGCGGTCGGTCGGCAGGAGGTCGGGGGGCGCATTCACGCGAGTGCGCCACAGGGCATGTGCCACGCCGTGATGCGCACTGGTGCTCGACGCCCTGCGCGGGCAGACTGCACGCACAGGACGCCGGTCCCGGCGGGACGCACAATGGGACGGGACCGCGCCGTCCGCACGACGGGCTCGTCCTTGTACGCACGAGGGGTGTGCCCCGTACGCACGAGGGGCGTGACCCGCACGCACGACGGGTGCGACCCGTACGTACGAGGGGCGCGACCCGTGGTGTGCGTCGGGGTACGAGCCGTATCGCACGACCGTATGCATGACGGGGCACGACCGAAGCGCACAAGGGGGTGGGGCACATGGCGGAGCCGGAGTTCACAGCCACAGGCGTGCGGATCGGCAAGCGGCTGCGTTCGCTCACCCGGGCCGGGCAGGTCCGGATCAGCGACGGCAGGCTGGAGTTGCTCACCAGCTACGGCAGTGAGATCGACAGCGCGCCGGTGCAGGCGGTCCGTGCGTCCAAGCCCTGGTTCGCCCAGGCGGACCGGGCGCTGGCGGACGTCAACGGCACCCGCTATCTGCTCACCCTCGGCGACCACGATCCGGCCCCCGGAGAGCCCGGTCCGCCGGCGGCCCGTCGGTTCATCGAGGCCGTGCGCAACGCGGCGGGGCGCGTGCGCTGAGCAGCGCGCGCGGCGCCGTTCGTCCGGCCGCCGAAACAACCGCGAGTTGCGGGAGCGCGCCTCCTGAGCCACTCTGTTGTCACGTCACTCTGGGTTTACCGGCGATAACGCTGCGAACCAGCCCGCCGGCCACCGACAGCAGGCGGTCGGCGCGCGCAGGCAGCCCGCTGGATCCGCACTCGTCTTCTTCCGGACCTCAATTCGGGGAGTCGCAGCCGTGATCAGCCAGCCAAGCAAACATTGCACGGTGGAGCTCAACGCTCTGCCGTCGCGGATCGGCCAGGTCCGCAGAATCGTATCTGCGCAGTTGCGCTACTGGCGTCTGGATCCCTTGATAGACCGGGCCGCGCTCGGCGTGACCGAGCTGTTGACCAACGTCCATCTGCATGCCCGGCCCGACAAGCTGTGCACCGTCGAGATCGAGCTGCTGCTCGACCGGCTCACCGTGTCGGTGCACGACCGCGACCCGCGCCTTCCCGAGGTGCGGGACGCCACCTCGCTCGCGACGTGCGGGCGTGGGCTTTCCATGGTCGCCGCGGTGAGTGAGAGCTGGGGTGTGCGGCCGGACGGTGAGTCGGGGAAGGTCGTGTGGTTCACCCTCACGGCTCCGGCTCCGTCTGCGGCGGCTTCGCTGCCCGTCCGGCCGCCGTACTCCGCTGTCGCGGGGGCGGGTGGGGTCGGGTTCGTGGAGGTGGAGCGTGCGGATGCGATGGCGCCGGTGCCGGGGGGTGGACACGCTCCCGCCCGGTCGGCCGTTGCCGGCTGACCGGGCGGTGACAGGTTGCTCCGCGGTGGGGGGGGGTGGGGGTGGCGGCTTGTTTCTCGCCCCCGCCGCCCCTACCC
>NZ_JBHWZP010000033.1:1387-47731 GCF_042728395.1 Streptomyces sp. NPDC060205 | reverse complement strand
CTGGGACTTTACCGGGCCGGGTAGCTGTTTTCATTCAGTTGATTTCTCTCGGCATGAAGGAGCAACTCCCGGCGACAGCGATGACGAGCAGCGGGGGCCCTGGGACTTCAGCCCGCATCGACAAGCACAAGCGTGGAACAACGGAAAGGTTATTCACACAAGTCAGCAGGTTGAACGGGTTTATCGCAGGAGGCCTGCTGCAGTGAAGTCATGGCGGGCGAGGTCGTCGTGCACCGGTGGGCCGGCCGTCTTGCCCTTGCCGCGCTTCGTGCCGAGTACGCTCCACCAAAGGTTTTCCCCGCAGATGCGCCAGGCATTCCGGTCCGCCATCACGGCCCCGGCATCGTGTTCTTCGTCGGCCAGGAAGCGTAGCCGAACTCCGGGTCGTTACGGTGCGCATCGAACAGCGCGTTCGCGCGGTAGGCCTCCCCCGGCGTGGCATCGGCGCTTCACGGCGTGGCGGCGCGGCACTTGGTACCAGGACAGTGCGGCTGACGCTGAAAAACAACACGACATTTCCCTGCGCGTTCAGAGAGGATGGACAGAGGTATCGGCGGCCCGCCAGGGGTTCGCCGCAATTCTCGCGTAAGGGGGAAGGAAATGCGTAAACGTATGATCACCATCCTCATCACCACTGCGGCCGTGGTGATGAGCGTGGCTCCGGCCGCGTCGGCGCTTGCGCTGCCATGGGACAGCCACCGAGTTCAGCCCGCTGGTCACGTTGAAGGCGGCGTCGCACCCACCGGCCACCACGAGGGCAATATCACGCCTGCCGGTCAGCACGACAACTGATGTTCTGTCGGGGATACCGTCAGCAGCCAGGGCGTGGCCGTCACGTAGCACGTAGCAGTCGCCGTCGTCGACACACTGGCTTACGGCAAGCGATCTCCGCCCGCGGCATCCGGCGAGCAGTTCCCGAACCTGGTTGCGCCCGCCCCATTTTCCTTGTTCGGCTCGGACAGGGCCACGTAGCATGCAGCCATGGGGTCAAGTCTGGGCGAGGGTGATGGTTGCGAACTGCCGCCACCGCTGTGTGCTGGCTCACCGACGATCCACAACCGGGGCTAATCCTGGTGGAGTTCGCCGACGCGCACGACCGCCCTCACCAATTGGTCGGCAAAACCGCCTACTTCAACGGGGACCTACTGTCGACGTCGGATTACCCATGCCCGACCAGCATTCAGTGCACAATCAAAGACGTCACTGACGACATCGCCACAGTGAGCACGTGGTGGCTGGAGGGCGGCCCCAACAACACACGTTTCATCTTCGACGTCTGGCTGGACACGCTCAAGCCGACCGCCGACATCTGACGGGCACCTTCGTCCAGAACTTCCGGTACTGGGTCAAGCACCGGAGCCCAACCGGCTGGCTCCACAGCCAGCTACCGCGGTCACACACACCGAAGGAATTCGTGGCGCGAGGACGGGACCTCACTGACGCGTCTGGCTCCAGCAATCGAAGACACGGAGGCATTGCCCGTCGTCGACGCGCCGAGTGGGGCAGCGAGATCCGCTCCTTCGGTGCCGTTGGACGCACCCGTGGGGGGCGCCGCCCGGGTGAACCTGCCCCGGACCGCGCCCCCTCCCCCGCCCCTCGAACCGGGTGGCAGGACCCGCGCGACGGTCAGGTCAACGGATTACTGCACCCCGACGACCACTGATGAGAGCTGATCTTGTTGTTCGCGTTGATCCTGCCGCCATCGTCCTCGACGAGGGTGTTGTCCCTCAGGTCGTCCACGTACAGCTCACCGCGGCGCAGACAGCCGGTGTGGCCGTCGGCGCCCTTGTTCTCCCAGAACTGCACATTGTTGACACCGCCGGAGTAGGTGCCGGTGTTCAGCAACGAGATCGCCTTGTCGTTGGACGGACTACGGAAGGGGCCGGTGGTGTCGTTCCAGTGAACGATATGGAGCTGGGCACGCCGGTGGTGCTCGCCCGCCCCCTGGAGGGTTTTCGCCTACTGTCGTCGGTAATCAGCGCCGGGCAGCTGGCCGGTGCCAAGAGCACCCCGGTCAACGCGACCTTCACACGCTCGCCCGGCGGCGACCGCGGGGCAGTGGGCGGTGCTGCCCGGCGGCCCGCGCCCGGACGCCGACCGGCGCGACATCGCGATGGCGGCCCGCCGCCTGGAGCGGCTGACCAAGGTCTGTGTCTGGTTTGTGGTACATCGTGTGCGTGCGGGATCCGCCACCCCCAGGTGAAGGCCCGCGTTCGGGTCACGTCTTGAGCTTTGGCTCGGCGGGACCCGCCGCTCCTCCCGGCTCCCCACAGGAGGCAACGCGGCTGCGCGGAGCCGGTATGACTGTTCCCCTCGCCCGGGTGACGCCGGCCCCCTTTCGCGTCGCAGTCGGATGTGAGACCGGTATCAACGCAGCATGCTCACCTTCGCGTTGCGCAGCCTGACGGCTGCCGCTTTCCTCGCCCTGCCTCTGACTGCCCCGGCCGCCGCGGAGTCCGCTCGGCACGGTGCCCCGCTGCCCCTGGCGGCCGCGGTCGAATTGCTGCCGTCGGCCGTCGAGTCCCGTGAGGGGTACCAGCGCAGCTCCTTCAAGCACTGGAACGTGGGCCAGAATCCGTCCGACGGCTGCAATACCCGCGCCGAGGTACTGATCGCCGAATCACGGGTGGAACCGGTCGTCGAGGCAGGCTGCAAGATCGTGGCAGGCGAGTGGTACTCGTATTACGACGGGGTCACCCTCACCGCTCCCGGCGGTCTGGACATCGACCATATGGTTCCGCTCGCCGAAGCCTGGGACTCCGGCGCCTCCACCTGGACAGCCCAGCGCCGCGAGGCCTACGCCAACGACCAAGGCGCCGAGCACAGTCTGGAGGCGGTTTCCGCCCGCAGCAACCGCGCCAAGAGCGACAAGGACCCCGCCGATTGGCAACCGCCGCTCGCCGACGCCCGCTGCACCTACACCGCGCACTGGGTCGCCACCAAGCTGCGCTGGCAACTGACCGTCGACGACCGCGAACGCGCTGCCCTGTCCGAGCTCGCGGCAGGCTGCGGGCAGGAGACGGTCGACTACGAGACCGCGCCGTAGCAACTCCCCCAGTCCGCCCCGTGCACGCCTGCTCCCCCGCCGAGGCGGGCGTCCACCGGGCTCGGCCTGCCCACTCGGTCGGGTGAATCCGGCTCAGGCAGAGAACCCCGCCCGGGCCCGCACACGTCGTGGCAGGCGTGGATGCCATCCAGGAAGCCCATCTGTCCGAGTCCGGCCTGCTCGTCCTCGACGTGGCCGGCCTCGACGACACCACCGTCTACGCGTTCCAGGACGCGATCGCCCGCACGTGGGCCGCGACCGTCGACCGCACCACCCGCACCCCGGGCCAGCCCGGGGTGCGCGTGCGCATGTACGTCGACCTGCGGCAGCCCCTCACGCAGGCGTCGCCGGAGCAGATGCTCACCGGTGGCACGCAGGAGGCCTGGTCCGCCACCACGGGGGGAGAGGCGGACCAGGCTTGAATTGCACTGTCCCACAACGGCCTTTGCGAGGTGCTGCTGCAGGTGCTCCGTGTCCGGGGTGAGGCCGTGCTCGATACGGAAGAGGCCGGCGTCGAAGCTGCGGAGGGCTTCGGTGTCCACGGACCAGGAGAACACCGTGGTCGGCGCCTGCCAGCCCAGGCGGCGTGCGTATCCGGTGGAGGCTGTTTACAGGGTGGCGAGGACCGCGCCTTGCTCCTGGAGGGGGGCGGATCCGCTCGGTGAGCATGCGCGCGGCCAGGTGGTTTCCGCGTTCTTCCGGTGCGACGCAGCCCGATCCCAGGCAGGCGGCGGGTACGGGGTTCCCGCCGAAGAACTGCGGGATCAGCAGGCCGAGGCCGCCCGCGACGATGCGACCGTGCTTCAGGACGACGCGGACGTCGGCGTGCGAACCGGGCCTGCTCGTCCTCAACGTGGCCAGGCTCGACGCTCCGCAACGCTGCGACGTCTGCCCGGTGTTGCGGGCAAACGGCCGGGGGACCTGTTCCGGGCGCCACCCTTGGCGACTGTGGGAGGCTCAGGGACCTGGCCGCATACACCCCAGAGGGTCTCGTGCAGGCCGGGTTGGACGTGGTGTTCGAGAGCGAGTGGATAGGTCTGTGAACAGTAATCACCGTGTGGTGTTGGGGGCTGGCCGGCCTCTCCGTCTGATCGTTACGGGTGGCGGGACGGGTGGGCATACGTATCCGGCGCTGACCGCGGTACGCACGCTGCAGTCCCGGCTCACCGCGCAGGGGGCGGGGCTGGAGGTGCTGTGGGTGGGCAAGGCCGACAGTCTGGAGTCGCGGGTCGCGGCCGCGGAGGGGATCGCGTTCACGTCGGTCGCCACGGGCAAGATCCGGCGGTCGAAGAACCCGGTCAAGCTGGTGTCGCCGTCGAACGTGGCGGACATGAGCCGGGTGCCGCTCGGGGTGCTCCAGGCACGCAAGGCGATCAGCGGTTTCCGTCCCGACGTGGTGCTGGCGACGGGCGGATACGTGGCGGTGCCGGTCGGGGTGGCGGCGACCCGGCTGTGCCGTGTCCCTCTGGTGGTGCACGAGCAGACGGTGCGGCTGGGCCTGGCCAACCGGACCCTCGCCGGCACGGCGACGCGTGTGGCGGTCTCCTCGGAGTCGACGCTGCCCCTGCTGCCGCCGGGCGTGCGCGCTGCGGCGGTGGTCACCGGCAATCCGGTACGGCCCGAGGTGTTCACCGGCCAGGGCGCGAAGGCGGTCGAGGCGCTGGGCCTGGACGGCTTCGATGGGCGGCTGCCGACCGTCTACGTGACGGGGGGCGCGCAGGGCTCCCAGCAGATCAACCATCTGGTGCGGGACGTGCTGCCGTGGCTGGTGGAGAACGCCAACGTGATCCACCAGTGCGGCCCCGACAACGTCACCGAGCTGCGCCAGGCCACCGCACACCTGCCGGAAGCAGGCGCTCGCCGCTACCACCTGACCGGGTATGTGGGTGCGGAGTTGCCCGATGTCCTCGCGCTGGTGGACGTGGTGCTCTCGCGCAGCGGTGCCGGGACGATCGCCGAGCTGACCGCGCTGGGCAAGCCGGCGGTGTTCGTGCCGCTCGCCTCCGCGGCCGGTAACGAGCAGGCGCACAACGCCCGGCACCTGGCGGACCACGGCGCCGCTCTCGCGCTGGCCGACGACGTGTCCCCCGCGCGGCTGCGCGAGGTGATGGCGCCGCTGCTCACCGATCCCATGCTGCGCTCGGAGATGGCGGAGCGGGCCCGCTCGCTGGGCCGTCCCGATGCCGCCGAGCGGCTGGTCGACGTCGTGCTCGACGCGGCCGGCGCGTAGCAGCGGGCCCGCTCGCAAGCTCAGGGCAGGTGCTGTGATGCGGCCGCCTCGATGAGGTCGGCGCAGGCGCGGAAAGCCTGCTCGTCGCCGCGGTAGGGGTCGGGAACATCTCCCCCGCCGAGGTAGAGGGACAGGGTGCCGGCGTCCGGGCCGCCCAGGGTGCGGAGTTCGTCAAGGACGGCGCGGTCCATGGCCAGGACGAGGTCCGCCCAGGCCATCAGGTCGGGGGTGACCTGGGTGGCGCGGTGGCCGGTGAGGTCGTAGCCGCGGGCGGCGGCGAGGCGGAGCATCTCCTCGTGGGCGGGGCCGCCCGCCCACTTATCGCGCAGGCCCGCCGAGCGGACCAGCACGCAGGTGCCGCCGTGGTGGGTGAGGACGGCGGCCGCGTACGGGGAGCGGCAGATGTTGCCCAGGCAGACGGTCAGGATGCGCATGGCACCACCGTTGGTGTCGGCAGGGCTCGGGTCAGGGCGGCGAGGACGGGCGGGACGTCGGATGCGGTCATGCCGGGGTGGAAGGGCAGGCTCATGAGCCGGCGGGCGGACTGCTCGGTGACGGGCAGCGGCCGGTGCCAGGGCCGGAAGGCGGGCTGGGTGTGGTTGGGGGGATAGTGCACGCCGACTCCGAAGCCGGCGGCGCGCATCTGCGCGAAGACCCGGTCCCGCTCACCGCCGGGGAGGTGGACGACGCAGTTGAAGGGGACCGTGCGGTCGATGCCGACGTCGACCAGGTGCACACGGGCGTGCGGTTGGAGGCCGGTGGCGTACGCCTGCCAGAGGGTTTTCCTTCTGGCGGCTGCGGTCTCGAAGTGCTGCAGCTGCACCAGGCCGATCGCGGCGTTCAGCGCCGACATGGTGGCGCGCAGCCCGAACTGTTCGACGGTGTAGGCGGTGGCGGCGGCACGCTCGCGCTGGGACTGGGGGATGCCCAGAGCCCGCAGGCTGCGCAGGGTGGTGGCTTCGGCAGGGGTGCGCGGAATGATTCCGCCGCCTTGGCCGCAGGTCAGGTTCTTGATCGGGCCGAAGGAGAAGCAGGTGATTACGTCTGGTTGGGCGCCGACGAAGGTGTGGTCAAGGTGGCGGGAGCCGAAGGCGTGGGCGGCGTCCTGGACCACCGTGATCTGCCGTGCGTGGAGCTCGTCGTGCAGGGCGGAGAGATCGACGGCGCGGCCGCCGTACAGGACCGGGATCACGGCGCGGGTGGCGTCGGTGAGCGCGGCGCGGACCACGGTGTCATCGATGCACAGGGTGCGCGGATTGATCTCGATGAAGCGGGGGCGGGCGCCGGTCGCGAGGATCGCGTGGATGGTGGCGCAGTACGTCTGCGAGGGGACGATCACCTCGCCTCCGGGTCCGGCTCCGGCAGCGAGAAGGGCGAGGTGCAGGGCGGCCGTGCCGGAAGCGACAGCCACCATCTGCGGGGCGCCGAGGTAGGCGGCCACGGCCTGTTCGAACTGCTCGACGAGCGGGCCGTGCCCGTACTGGCCGGCCTCAAGCGCCTCGGTGAGCGCGGCGGCTTCCGGTCCGTGCAGGAAGGGACGGGCGTTCTGGGACGCTGGGGCGGGAGCGGTCGGCATGGTCAGCGGGTCCCTTCGGCTGCGGCTGCTAGGTGGTGTGCCTGGAGGATGTGGGACGGGGGCCAGGTGCCAGTGGCGACGGTCTCGAAGCCCTTGGTGAGGTACACGCCCGCCGTGTAGGTGAGCTGCGTGTGGTCGACGGGCTGTTCGAACAGGCCGTGGAGGCTCTGCTGGACCAGGCGGGCGCCGGCCGCTTCGGCAAGCGGGAACGCGCCGGCGAAGCGCGCGTTGACTTCGGTGATCACCACACGGCCGGTGCCGTGCTGGATGAACCCCTGCACGCAGCAGGGGCCGGCGGCGCCGACGGCAGCGAGGGTCCGCTGCACCCAGGTGGTGGCTTCCTCGTGGTGGAAGGTGCGGCTGACCACCGACAGGCCGGCCTTGACCAGGAGCCGGTGGCGCAGGATGACGGCGGCACGGCCGGTGCGGTCGACGAGGCAGTCGGCGGTGAACTCCTGCCCGCTGATGCGTTCCTGGATGATCGGATCGGGGACGAGTTCGCACAGGGTGCCCGCCTGGGCGGCGGTCTCGCAGGGGTGCACGTGCTTGCTGCCGTATCCGCGGCGGGGTTTGATGATCAGCGGGAACCGCAGGTCGGCGTCGGCGAGTTCGTGCGGGAGGAACGTGGCCGGGGTGGGGATCTCCCGCGCGGTGAGCACGGCGTGGAAGGCGGCCTTGTCGCCGCAGGTTTCCACGGTGTCGGGCTCCGGCAGCCATGTCCGCACACCCAGGCCGGCCAGTTCGGCGCGCAGGCCTGCCAGTGCGGGCAGTTCGCCCTCCACGGTGGACAGCAGGGCGTCGGGGCCAAGGGTCTGGCACACCTGCAGCAGCCGGGTGCCGAAGGACCGGTGTCCGGCCGGCGGCAGGAGGCAGGGTGTGACGCCCGGCAGGGCGAGGCCGCAGGCCAGCGGGCTGGCGTCAGCGGCGATCACGTAGCAGCCGAGTTTGATGAGATGCCGGGTGAGATCAAAACCCGGAGCGCCGCCCACGCCGGTGACCAGGATGCGTTTGCCGCTGTTCATGACTCAGCCCTTCACGGGAGCGGTGACGTCGGCGTGCGCTGACAGCAGGTGCACGTCCGGTAGGGGACGTGCCGGGTGCTCGGGGTGGGTGCGATACCACTGGACGGTCTGCGCGAGGCCGTCGGTGAGGGACCAGGTGGGCCGGTAGCCGAGATCGTCCGCGATCTTCGACCAGTCCATGGCGTAGCGGACGTCGTTGGACCGGCGGTCCGGGACGTAGGTGACCGCACTCCAGTCGGCTCCGCACAGTTGCACGAGGTGCCGGGTGAGTTCGCGGCTGGTCAGGTCCGTGCCGCCGGCGATGTTGTAGACCTCGCCGGGGATGCCGCAGCGCAGGACGAGTTCGATGCCCCGGCAGTTGTCCTCGACGTGCAGCCAGTTGCGTATGTGCTGGCCCTGGCCGTGCAAGGGGACGGGCTGGCCGGCGAGCAGGCGGGTGATGAACAGGGGGACGAGCTTCTCGGGATGCTGGCGCGGTCCGTACTGGTTGGAGGAGCGGGTGACGCACACCGGGACGTGGTCGGTACGGAACGCCGACAGCGCCATCAGGTCACCGGCCGCCTTGGACGCGGCGTACGGGACGGTCGCGTTGAGCGGGGAGCGTTCCGTTGCACAGCCCGTGGCCATCGGCCCGTACACCTCGTCGGTGGACACGTGCACGAACTTCTTGACGCTGTGGCGGCGGGCGGCATCCAGGAGGGTGTGGGTGCCCAGCACGTTGGTGGCCAGGAACGGAGCCGTGTCGACGAGGGACCGGTCGACGTGGGTTTCGGCCGCGAAGTGCACGATGGCGTCGTGGCCTGCGGCGAGTTCGTCGACGAGGCGCCGGTCGAGGATGTTGCCGCACACGAACCGGAGCTTCGGCGAGGAGAGGGCCGCGCCGAGGTTGGCCTTGCGGCCGGCGTAGGTGAGGGCGTCGAGGACGGTCACGCCGGTGATGTCGTCGCACGCCAGAAGTCGTTGCACGAAGTGCGAGCCGATGAATCCGGCTCCACCGGTGACGAGCACTGTTTCCATGAGCAGTTCCGATCCTCAAGGGCCGGGATCCCGTTTGCGCGTGAGCCGGGCGGCTGTCCCGCTGCGGGGAAAGCGTGCCGGCCGCCGCGATGCGCACCGTCTGCCTGGTGCCGTGGCTGGGACGCATGCTGCCGTCTGCGGCAACAGGACGAGAGTGCGCTCAACTGTTCGGCCGCGTCGACCAGTTGGAGGGGGTCCCGCGGGGGTCCCTCTCTCAATACAGTCACCGTTCATGAGCACTGAGTGATTGGATGGAGGGGTGGAAGAGACCACCCGCCACCCGCTGGTTGTGGCGCGCCTGGCGGTCGGCATGACGATGGAGGAACTCGTCTGCGGCATCCGTGCCGCGGCCGTCCGCCGCGGCCTGCGCTCAGGCACGGACGTAGCGCGGGTGCGCAAATGGCAGCGCGGTACCGCACCCAACGGTGAGTCCCAGATCTACATCGCCGAGGCGCTGGGCTGGCCCGCGGACATGGTCCGTGCCGACGACTGGCCGAACTGGCTGCCGCTCACCGCCACCGGCGTCATCCCGCTCGGCGACCACAGCTCCGTACCCGCCCTCAGAGAGGCCCTGCGAACCGCGATGGACCGCCGCACCTTCTTCACGATCTCCGGTGCCACCCTGTCCGCGCTGGCCGCGGACTGGGCCGCCGGCCCTACGAGCGCACTCGCCCAGGCCCGTGACGGCAAACCGATCGGCGAGGACTTCGTCACCTTCCTGGAGCACACCAGCGGGCATCTGTCCGGCCTGCCCACCGAGCAGCGCCAGCACACCGCCGCTCTGCTGGACGCACACCTGTCCACCGTGACCGATCTCCTCGAACACGGCCGCTACTCCCCCGCCCTCGGGCTGCGTCTGCACACCCTGGCGGCCTCCCTGTCACAGACCGTCGCCTGGCACCGCTTCGACCTGGGCCAGCACACCCAGGCCAGCCAGAACTGGGTCGCCGGCCTGCACAACGCCCACGCCGCCGGGGATCACGACCGGGGCGCGGGCCTTTTAGGCGATCTCGCCTACCAGGCCGCCTGGCGAGGCGACCACACCACCGCGGCGGGCATCCTGCACCACGCCCTGACCCGCGCCCACAACCCCGCCGCCCGCTGCCTGCTCCAACTGCGCCTCGCCCGCACCCTCGCCGCGCGCGGCGACCGCAGCGAACGACGCAGCGTGCTGCGCGCCCTGACCGCCGCCGAGAAACACCTTTCCGACGCAGGAGCCGACCGGCCCGCCTGGTGCGCCTGGGTGTCCGAGGCAGACCTCGCCGTCGACTCCGGGCAGGCCCTCCTGGACCTCGGCGACACCGGCCGCGCCCACCGGCTCCTCACCGAAGGCGAACACCTGCTGCCCGCTGCCCGGGACAAAACCCGCGGAGTGTTCCTCACCTACCAGGCCGCCAGCTACCTCGACCTGAAGGAACCCGAGCCCGCCGTGGCCGCAGCGGCCGAGGCCCTGGTGCTGGCCCGCCGCATCGGCGCACCCCGCTGCATCAGCCTCGTCAACGACCTGCTCCCCCGCTTCCAGACCTACGGCAACACTCCCGGCGTTCCGGAGTTCCTCCAACTCGCTGCCGCATAGCCACAATCAGAGCGGCCCGGACCGAGGACGCTCTCGGTGCATACGGATCAAACCCATGCAGCCACCCCCGGCCGCCAGAGCAAAGAGCACACCGTGACCGGCGTCGGTCAGCGCCTGCGGAGGCCGAACCTTGATCAGGTCGCCGTATGCAGCCCACCCCTGCTCGGTCAGGGAGGTGACGGTGGTCTTCGAACTGGCCTCCTCCGCAGTCGCGTCCGGCGCAAGATGCCGGGGCCGAACGGTGAAGCAGGTCATCTCCCTACGATCGTGGGATGTTTGAGTACCACGGATGGATCACGGTCAGGGGGACGGCAGCGGATGAGGACGACGAGCCTCGGCTGCAACAGATCATCGATGGCCTTCGCCTTCGCATCGCCCGGATGGACAGCCCGTACGTGCTCGATCTCAGGTGGATGAACGGCGAGCCGTTTATCCACCTCGGCGGCTCTTCCAATCACCGCTCATCGCCTGACGCTGCCGAACTGTTCGAGCATGTGGCAGTGGTCGCCCCTGGTTCCTACGGGCTCCTCCACCTTCGCGATGACGAGGAACCGGGCCACGAAAACGAGGTGCGCGTGCTGAGACTCGCCCGAGGGATGGTCACTCAGCACACGGAGGCACTGCTGTCCCCGTGCAACCCGACGGTGGAAGATCCCTCCCCAGGCTGACGCATCAGCGGCGCCCCTGGCGACGTTCATCAGCCGGTCCAGGGAGGACCCCCGCGGACGCGGGGTCGACTTCCCACGTGGACGGCATGAACTGCGCAATACCGGAGGATCCCCGCGGGCGCGGGGTCGACGCCGTGATGCCGCTGGATCGCGGCCCACGTCGAGGAGGATCCCCGCGGGCGCGGGGTCGACTACTGGGGCGGCCCTTTTCGGCCGACGCCCCGCGGGAGGATCCCCGCGGGCGCGGGGTCGACACGCCGCCGTGCTCGCCGATCCACGTCTGGAACGGAGGATCCCCGCGGGTGCGGGGTCGACGCGGGGACGTCACCGCGTTCGGCAATGAGGCGGGGAGCATCCCCGCGGGTGCGGGGTCGACGCCCGTCTGGCGGCAGTACACGGTCGGTACATCGGAGCATCCCCGCGGGTGCGGGGTCGACCGTCACCGTCTGGGTGGAGGGGTGCACGTGTACGGAGCATCCCCGCGGGTGCGGGGTCGACGTCGTCCGGTAGCGGTCCGCGGTCTCCAGCGGCGGAGCATCCCCGCGGGTGCGGGGTCGACGATCTGGTCGGCGTGGATCATGCGGCGTTCTCCGGAGCATCCCCGCGGGTGCGGGGTCGACCAGGGTGCAGCCGTGGAGGGCGTGGCCGATGGCGGAGCATCCCCGCGGGTGCGGGGTCGACCGGGACTGCGCGGCGGTGCCGGAACGATCGAACGGAGCATCCCCGCGGGTGCGGGGTCGACTTGCGGGGTGTGTTGGCCACGGCGCGGGCCTCCGGAGCATCCCCGCGGGTGCGGGGTCGACGCTCGGGGGCGGTAGTGGACGGCTCGTCAACGCGGAGCATCCCCGCGGGTGCGGGGTCGACACTTGCTGAGCTGGGACTTTACCGGGCCGGGTAGCTGTTTTCATTCAGTTGATTTCTCTCGGCATGAAGGAGCAACTCCCGGCGACAGCGATGACGAGCAGCGGGCGCCCTGGGACTTCAGCCCGCATCAACAAGCACAAGCGTGAAAAAGTCGAAAGATTATTCACACAAGTCAGCAGGTCGAACGGGTTTATCGCAGGAGGCCTGCTGCAGTGAAGTCATGGCGGACGAGGTCGTCGTGCACCGGCCCACCGGCCTTCTTTCTTTTGCCGCGCTTCGTGCCGAACACGCTCCACCAACGGAAGCCGTCCAGGCGCACGGCGAGGGCGCGGGCCAGCCAGAGGCCGACGCCCCCGGTGCCGCAGCCGGCGTCCACCAGGAGCTGGCCCTGGGACATGCGCAGTCGGGCGGTCATCAGCCCCAGTAGCGGCCAGTCGCAGGAGCTGGAGGCGGCCACCTCGGCCGGATAGTCCTCGCCCATGGCCGCGGCGTACAGGCGGGCGGTCAGATCCGAGCGGGCCCGGGCACCGTGGAAGGCGTCGTACGCGGCAGCACGGCTCTCGGCGGGCGGGGGTTTGGCGGGTACCGGGCGAAGGGTGGCGTTCATCTGGGCATCGACCTCCTGATCCGTGAGCGGGTGCCGGGGCAGACGACCTGGACGGCGTGGACCGGGTCGTCAGCGTCGGACAAGTCCAGGGCCACGGGTTCGTACCCGGTCACCGCGTGGATGCGGCCGGCAGCGGCGGCGACCCGGTCGGTGAATTCACCGGCCAGCGGAGTGGAACGTGCGGCGGCTTCGGGCCATGGCATGTGCTGCGGGCCCGGCAGGCAGGGGCGGCGTCGAAGCTGCCGGGGTCGCTGCCGAGGTCGTCGCGCAACCCGGAGATCACGGTCCGCCGGGACTGCGCCGCCTCGGTCAGTGCTCGGCTCAGTGCGATGGCCGGATCGTCGTGGCAGCCGCCCCCGGCGAAGACGGCGGGGTGGTCCTCCGACCACAGGTACGCCACGCACACCGGCAGCCCGTACGGGCCGTCCACAAGCCCGATCTCCAGCGACGTCCCGGCGGCCGACATCCGATCGACGATCGTGGAGCACCGTGGGTCGTCGACCGAGGCCGGGTCGATGAGATGGCGCTGTCGGCCCCCTTGCTGCCCGTCGTGGTAGAGCACGTCGCGCTCGACGACCTCGAACAGGGCGTGCAACAGCGCCTCGTTCCGGCTATTTCCGCAGGCCAGGCTGGTGCTGGTCGCGCGCAGCAGGTCCAGTGTCCATTCGGGCCGCTGCACTCGGCGCCGGACGAGATCGACGGGCAGCAGCTGTTTTGCGCCGCTGATCAGGGCGGTCCCCGGCGTCCACTCCCACACGATCCTCGTCAGGGCGCGCTCGGACACGGGGGTGAGCAGCAGCAGTTCGCTCACCGGGCAGGTAGGGACTACCTCGGCGGCCGGGCCGCGGGTAGTGACGGGCATCGGCTGCTCGGCGTGCCACAGCTCGATCGCCTCCATGACCGCGGACAGTTTGGCCAGCAGGTCGGTGGCGCATTTGCCCTGGGACACCCACAGGGTCCGTGCAGCGGGCCGGATCGCCGCCCACACGGGCAGGCCGATCACGTCGAGGCCGCTCAGGTCGGCGACCCGGGTGATTCCGTAGTCCGGCAGCCGGCCGGTCACCGCCGCCCACGTCTGTTCCGGCGGCCGGGCGCGCACCGTGCCGAGCAGCGGTACCGGCTGGTCAGCGCACGCCATGGGATGCCTCCGTGATCGTGTTCACGAAGCTCAGCTCCGTGGTGTCGTGGTTGACCGTGTCGGCTTCTTCGAGCAGGCCCGGCATGAGCCGCTTGGCCGCCGCGAGGGCGCGTCCGGCGCTCACCAGGCCGCGTACGGACGCCTCCGCGTCGAAACGCTGCTCGGAGCACTGCAGTGAAGCACTTCGAGACGGCGTCGCGTACTGCTGGCGTGCGGGCGGCAGCGGTGGCCGTAGAACCTCGATGAGGCGCAGTTCACGGACGTCGAGCAGGTCGAGGGTGGGCTGCTGCCAAATGGAAAACATTGGCGCAGGCTGTCATGGCGGCTGGTGCGGCCTTACCGGATTGCCTGATTCAGTAATCGACGGGGCGTGTGGTCATCCGCCCTGCAGGCGAGGAGCATCGTCAGCACGCCTGCGAAATCGCGTTGCCCATTACAGCCAACGCGACTTCTCCTTATGTGCGATGGGGCGTTCCCCACAGTTGGTTTCTTCTTCAGCGATACCCTCCCACTCCATGATCTTTTTTACGCCAAACGAATGGAAGCGCTCGCCGCATTACCCCTGTGATCAGGGCAGGAGAGGCAAGTCGCAGTAAGTAACCATCACTTACCGGCCGTATCTCTCATCAGGCGTTAGTTCTCGTGCCCTGCGGATCAAGCATCACTGCGGCCGTCTTTCACGTCTTCCTCACAGGTGATGCATCATGTCCATACACGTACGAAGACTTGTCATAACCGCTCTGGCGCTGGCCCTTGTGGCCATCGCGGGAATTGTTCCCGCGTGGGCATCGCCCCGCGCCAGCCCACCCCCTCCTGCTGCAGCAGCTGTTGCGCAGCCCAAGGCCAGGACGGCGGCCGATCTACCGAAGCCGCCCAAGGCCATGACGCTGGCCGAGCGCCGTCGTCAGATGAACGAGGACCGGGACGAGCGGTCGCCGATGCGTGCGTACATGGACGCGCCCGAGAGAACACTCAAGGGCAAACCCCATGCAAAGCCGAAGACAAGCGAGGTGAAGCGCGGTCCCGCCGCCGAACCGGGCGCCACCACTCAGCGCCTCGCCGCGGCGCCCGAGAACCCGACCTCGGTGTCGGCCTGGGCGACCGCGTACCCCGGGATGTTGTCGATCGGCGGGCAGGTGAAGCTGCCCAAGCGGGGCTCGACGTACACCGGGATGTGGCTGTACGTCCTGGACGAGGCGGGATTCCCCGTCGTCCAGCAGGAGATCAAGAAGTCCACCGACGATCCCAGCGGGAACACCCCAGCTACCGGGGCCTGGTGCTACGACTGGTGGGCAAGCAACTCCTACCCCACCGACCAGTGCTTCTGGTGGGCCGGCAGTACGCTCGGCGGAATCCTGGAGGACGGCAAGAAGTACTACGCCTGGGTCTTCCTGAACGCCGCCGACGGCTCGTCGAGCCCAGGAGGAACCACCTCACCATTGGTGGAGGCGTTCTACACGCCCGACATCCCCGGCGCGCAGGCGGGCATCTGCACCTGCTACGCGCAGGCCCACCGGGCCGACCCGGTCAACACGGCGACCGGCATGTTCTTCGAGCAGCTCACCGACGCCTCCCTGGTCAGCCCCGGCGTGCCGCTCGCCCTGGAGCGCACCTACCGGTCCGACTCGGCAACTGTGGGCCTGCTGGGGCGGGGCTGGGCGACACCGTTTGACGCGAAGCTGACGGTCGCGACCGGGAAGGTGACGTACCGGACGGACGACGGGGCGTCGTTCGTGTTCACGCAGGCCAGCGACGGCAGCTACACCGCTCCGGGCGGATCGGCAGCCAAACTGGTCAAGAGCACCAGCAACTACACCCTCACGACACCGGACCACACCAAACGGACCTTCACCACCGGCGGCCAGCTCACCTCTGTGCTGGACACCGCAGGCAAGGGGCTCAGCCTGACGTACGCGTCGGGCCAGCTGGCCTCCGTCAAGGACGCCGCGGGACGCACCACCACATTCACGGTGGGCGCCGACGGACTCCTGTCCAAAGTCGGCCTGCCCGACAGCACTTCGGTCTCCTACGGCTACAGCAACGGTCTGCTGACCTCGGTGACCGATCCGGCCGACAACGTGTCCTCGTACACCTACGACACGAACAAACGCCTCTCCTCCTACACCGACCCGGCGGACGGCACGGTCACCAACGTCTACGACACAGCCGGCCGCATCAAGTCCCAGACCGACCAGAACAAGAAGACCACGACCTTCACCTGGGACGGCAAGAGCGAGTCACACACCACCGCGCCCGACGGCGGCGTCTGGACCGACGTATACGCCGGCAACGTCCTGATGGAGACCATCGACCCGTACGGCGAGAACATCACCTACGACTACGACCGCACACTGCGGCCCGTCTCCATCACCGACCAGCGCGGCAACACCACGACGATGACGTACGACAGCGCCGGACGGATGCTCACCCGCAGCTCACCCACCACCCTGGGCTACACCGAGAAATGGACCTACGACAGCGCGGGCAACATCACCAGCCACACCGACGGCCGCAACAACAAGACCATCTACGCGTACAACACGTCGAACCAGCTGACCTCGACCACCGACCCGCTGGACGGCAAGGTCGGCTACACGTACACCACGCTCGGCTCCATCGCGACCGTGACAACACCGCGCAACAAGACCACGCTCTACGGCTACGACTCCGCGGGCAACCGGACGTCGGTCACCACGCCGCTGGGTGAGAAGACGACGTTCACGTACGACAAGGCCGGCCGGATCCTGTCGAAGACGGACCCTCGCGGCAACGCCACCGGAGCCGACCCGGCCGCCTACACCACCAGCTACACCTACGACGGGCGCGGACTGCTCAAGTCGGCGACCGACCCGCTGAACCGCACCACGACCTACCAGTACAACGGCGCCGAACAGCTCACCTCCGCGCAGAACCCGGCGGACAACACCACCAGCTACACCTACGACGACGCCGGACACCTGACCCGAACCACCGACCCGGCGGACAACTCCGTCACCCGCACCTACGACGCGAGCGGGCGCCTGGCCTCCAAGACCGACACGGTCGGCAACAAGACCACCTACACCTACGACAAGGTGGGCCGCCTGCTCACCAGCGTCTCCCCGCGCGGCAACGCCGCTGGCGCCGACCCGGCCGCCTACACCACCAGCTACACCTACGACGCGGCAGGCAACAACACCAAGGTCACCGGCCCGGCCGGCACGACCTCCACCACCTACGACGCGATCAACCGGCCGCTGGTGGTCACCGACCCGCTCACCCACACCACCAAATACACCTACGACGCCAACGACAACGTCACCAAGGTCACCGACGCCGCAAACAACACGGTCAGCTCCGTCTACGACAAGAACAACCAGCTGACCAGCAGCACCAACCAGCTCAGCAAGACCACCACCTACGCCTACGACGCCGACGGGAACCTGCTCAGCCGCACCTCCCCGCTGGGCAACAAGGAGAGCTGGACCTACGACAGCGACAACCGCCAGGCCACCGCAGTCGACCCCCGCGGCAACGCCACCGGCGCCGATCCCGCTCAGTACACCACCACTTACGGCTACGACCTGGCCGGCAACCTCACCACGGTCACCGACCCGCTCGGCGGCGTGAGCACCACCGCCTTCGACGCGGTGAACAACGTCGTCAAACAGACGGACGCCGACAAACGCGTCACCGCCTACGAGTACGACAAGCTCGACCAGCTCACCACCGTCACCGCCCCCGGCGGCGCCGTCACCACCTACGGTCACGACAAGGTCGGCAACGTCACACTGCGCACCGACGCCAACGACCACAAGACCACCTACGACTACGACGCGGCCCGACGCCTGACCACGGTCACCGACCCACTGGACCGCGTAACGACCTACGGGTACGACGCGGACAGCAACCTGGTCAAGAAGACCACCCCCCGCGGCTCCACCAGCTACACCTTCGACCCGCGGGGCCTGCCCACGAAAATCGACTACTCCGACTCCACTCCGGACGCGACCTTCGGCTACGACGCCGCAGGACAGCTGACCGCCCGTGCCAACTCCAAGATCTCCGAGGACTTCGTCTACGACGAGGTCGGCAACCTGACCAAGACCCGCGGCTTCGCCTACACCTACGACGCCGTCGGGCAGATGCTCACCCGCAAGTACTCCGACGGCAACACCATCACCCACACCTACGACAACGACGGCCGCACGGCGACGATGGCAGCCGACGGCAAAACCACCACCTACACCTGGGACGCCGCGGACAACCTCACCAGGTCCGCCCTGCCCAACACCGAAACCGAGGACCGCACCTACGACCGGGCCGGCCGCCTTACCGCCGTCGCCACCATCAAAGCGGGCACCACGGTCACCAAGACCGCACAGACGCTGTCCGCCGCGGGCCTGCCCACCCACACCGACATCACCCGCGAGGGTGTCGGCACCGGCGGCTACGACCTCACCTACGACACCGCGGGCCGCCTCACCTCCGGCTGCTTCCCGCAACCCTGGGTCACCGGCTGCGCCGCCAGCCGCACCACCTCCTACACCTACGACAAGGTCGGCAACCGCCAGACCTCCACCCTGGGCAGCACCTCGACCGCCTACGCCTACGACGCGGGTGACCAGCTCACCTCCACCACGACCGGCACCGCGACAACCGCCTTCACACACGACGCTGAGGGCAACCAAACCAAGGCGGGCACCGACAGCTACACCTACGACCTGGCCGGACAGATATCCGCCGCCACCGTCGCGGGGGCCGCCTACACCTACGACCACGACGCCAGCGGCAATCAGGTCACCACCTCCCAGGACGGCACAGTCACCAGCCGCACCCAGTGGGACCCCAACGCACCCCTGCCGATCCTGACCACCGAGTACGACAGCGCCTGGGCCATCAAGCAGTCCTACCGCTACGACCCGCTCGGCCAGCCCACCGCCACCAAGACCGGCGCCGGGACGCTCTTCTACTACCACCACGACACACAGGGCTCCCCGGTAGACGTCACCAGCAGCACCGGCACCCTCCACCAGCGCTGGGCCTACGACCCGTTCGGCACCCGCGTCCTCAACACCACCAGCAGCGGCGCCCCTGCCAGTACCCCGTCCTACACCGGCGCGCGGTACGAGACCACCACCGGCAACCTCGACCTGCACGCCCGCCAGTACAACACCGGCACCGGCCGCTTCACGAGCCCCGACCCCGCCACCCGGGGCCAGACCACGCCACACGTCTCGCCGTACGCCTACGCCGACAACGTCCCCACTTTCCTGACCGACCCCAGCGGTCTGACCCCAGGTGACCCCAACGATCGCGTCGACAGCGTCGGCGAAGCGCTCGGCATCTTCGGCGACGCCTTCGTCGACGTCGTCAAGTCACCCTTCGTGTTCCTCGGCGACGCACACGACGCGTTCACCGGCGACAACGGCGGCGCAGGCGCCTTCGTCGACAAGTACCTCCCCGTCCGCCCCGCCTACCGGTTGTACCGCGCGGAATACCTGCTCCGCCAGCAAGGCTGCGACGCCCTCGCCGACCTGTACGCCGAAGCAGCCGAGGAACTCGCACAGCAGATCGCCCTCGTGGGAGTCGGTGGACTCACCGGATGGAGACGGCAGGCATACGAGGCAGAGACCTCGATCCTCGGAGCAGAGGGGCTGGCGAAGGGCTCAGCCAGCGGTGGGTTGTTCTTCCACGGAGCCAGTGTGAAGTCGCTGGTCGATATCCTGAACAAGGGACTCGACGCGACCGCGGCGGCAGCAGGACACACTGACGGGCCGGGAGGCTTTTTCCTCGCCACGCACTACGCCGATGCGCAATTCTTTGCGCTCAGGCAGCTAGGACAGAAAGGGATCATCAAGGTCAGGATCACAGACACCGCGATGAACAGGCTTGAAGAAGCCGGGGCCGTAAGTCGTAAAATCCCGGAGTCGCCTAAATCGCCCAAATTCGAGGGGTATGAGTTCCACATACCGCCATCGGCCTTCAACCTCTTCAACGAACTCAGGCAGGGCGGCGAGATTGAGATATCTCCCTGAAGACATTGCCCCACTCGACCCGATGGACTTTCTGCTCAAGAACGAAAGTAGATTTTTCCGTCTGGGCAGCTACGATCCGATCGAACTGGCTGGGATGATCGCCACCGAAGCTCTGACTCTGGGCTCGGCAAAAGTGCTCATCCAATCCGACGGAGAGTGGCTGACCGTGACGGCAGAACAGGACTGGCTCCACGATCGCGAGCAAGCCTTTTCCGCGATCACGCCATTCCCGCAGGCGGGGGCCAACAGCATGCTGGCAGAGATCCTGGCAGTTGCTTTCTCGGCAGGCGTGACAACTGCCACTCAAGAAGGGGCCAAACTGATCAAGGGCGACAGCACCATGCCCACACCCGAGGTCGACCCAAGCGCAGGACGTTCAGTTTCCTTCATGCTCCGTCGATCGTCCCCACCCGTTCACTGAGCGGCACGCGGCCGCAGAAGCCCACCAGTTTCTGCGGCCGCTCAACCACAGGGCATCCTCACGGAGGATGCGATCCCAATAATGGACTGCTCTTGGGATTCGCTGCCCGGTTACGAGATGAATCCCAGCAGCCCTGCACTGCCATGGAGGAGAACCTCTCCTCTGTGTCGGGCACATTGCGTTCGACCACAGCAACGCTGCCCTCCTCGCCGACCTTCTGCCAGCTCTCGCGATCGTCCGATTGGACAATGCCCATGGCAGGCGACTCGCCCTGCTCGCCGCAGCCCGGCAGAACCTCAGTCACCCAGGCCAGATGGCGGATGGGCTCGATCGGAAACGCGCCGGCTTCTCCACCTACTTCGGAGAGACCGATCACTGCCGCGCCATCCGAGGCCGGCGCGGCGGACGAGCAGGAAAGGCTTCCGAGAGCAGCCAGGTGTTCCAGGCGAGTACGCCCGAAGGGCGCGGCCCGGATCATCATGATGTTCGACTACCGGCGGCGGTCCGGCCGGTACGCCGGTGCACGCGAGTCGCGAGTTCACACGACAGCAGAGCGACACTCAAAGCCCGCGACCACCCGGGCGGACAGCCCCCAAGCGTCAGAGCGACCATTCCGGCGCCCTTCGCGATCGGGTTTCCGGCCAGCAGTCACAGCGTGGCCTCCTCCGCACATATCCTCATGGCCCGTGCGCGCTCATGTCCGCTCCTTTCCACAGGCAGACGATCTCTGCGTCCTGCTCCGACTTGCGGTCGAAACGCCAGCCTCCTGCCCAGAGCCTCGCAGGCACGGACGGCCTCGGCCTCGTCCTGCAAGCGTCGCTTCCAGTCGAGGTCCGATTCGCGCGTGCGCTGGCCGCGGGCAGGCGGGCGTCGGTGGGCGCGGGCGGCGTAAATCTGCCGCGGAGTGGGGGCATCACTCCACGTCTGTGTCGGCAACGAGGCGAGGAAGGTCTCCTCGTCCTCGCGCAGCACCGGCCGGTACACCGGCACTGCCGCCGCCTGCCAGCGGCGGTCCTTCCGGGCCGTGGCGAGCTGTGCGCGCAGGTCGGGGCGCAGTTGTCGGGTGTAGTGCTGCCAGGCGGGATCGTGGCGGTGGAAACGTTCGCGGAGCATGGCCTGGTGGCGCTGTCCGTCGTCATCGACGGGCGGGGCGTCCGCAGCCAGTTGCCCGGCGGGCGGGAGTTCACCGCGGCGTCCGCGGCGGGCGATCTCGTGGTGGACGTAAGCGGCAGGATCGCGCAGGCGCGGGGGAGCACCCCAGCAGGCCAGTTCGTCTGCGAGGTCCTGCCACATCCACCCGAGGCGGATGAGGGGGCGCAGGGCGTAGGCAACGCGCCGGGAGCAGGTTCCGTGCAGCCACCACACCTCGCGCTGCATCCGTTCGGTGAGCGTGATCGCGTCGGCGCACTGGCCCGCGGTGAAGGATGCACGGTGTCGCGCGGGACGCGCGGGGCGCGTGTAGTCAAGATCTCTCTTACCCTCCTGCAGGCGAGTGGAGCGTGAGGTGGGAGCAACAGAAGGGGTGCAACGCTCCCGGCCTCGACGGCGCCTCCGGGAGAGGCGGGTGGCACGGCGGGCTGCGGCGGTCGCGCGGGTGCGGCCTGCTGGGGTGTAGCCGATCAGGCGGGCCCGGTAGCCGCGGCCGTGGATGCGGTGCCCCTGGGCCCGGTCCCAGTGGGGTGGGGCCAGGAGGGCGTAGAGGGTGGCGGTGCCGCGGTAGCCGTGGCCGGGCCGCCAGGCGGTGCCATGCCGGGCGCGGAGTGCGTTGCGGTTCGAGCCGTGCTCGACCCAGGCGATCAGGCCGAGTTCGCGCAGGTAGCGGGCGTGGTTGAGGACGGTGCGGCGGCTGACGCCGAGCTCGGCGGTGGTCGACATGATGTTGAACGCGATGTGGCCGTCGCGGTTGCGGTGTGCGCGGGCGGCGAACGCGGCCGCCAGGCGCAGTGTGGTGACTCCCGCCTGAGGGTGGAAGCGGACCATGTAGTGGGCGGCGGCGAGGAAGTCGGCGGCGCGGCGCAGCCGCCGGGAGCCGGTGGCCCGCACTTCCTGCTCGCCGCGGTCGACGATCAAAGCGAAGCGGGGCGCTGACATCGACGACTGCGAGCGGCAGTTGGGGGCGCGCGAGTTTGGTTGCGGCTCGGTGTGCCGGGTGGGGAGGGAGTCGGGCATCGTAACTCCTGTCGCGGGTGCGCCCCGTGGCAGCACAAGACCGGTGACGGTCTGGTGGTTTGTCAGAAGTGTGTTCGGTTGGATCTAGGGGTTGCAGCCCCGGTCCGGCAGATGAAGTCCTGGCCACAGGCCCGGTGGGACCCGGGCGGGTGGCGTGAGGGGCGGAGCAGACGGCCGGCACGCCGTCGCCTCCGCCCCTGTCTGCTGTCTAGGTGTCGTCCGCCTCGGCAGGCGCCACCTCGTGGCGGAGCGGACCAGGCGCCGGAAAAGCCGTCTCACCGAGGACGGCGGGGACGTGCGGCAGCAGTACAGGGCCACGCAACCACGCGGGTACGGGGTACGACGCTGTGAAGCCGCGGTCGCTGTCGCCGTCACGCGTGGTGTCAGGCCGCGTCGGGGTCATTGCGAGTCCACCATTCGGAACTCGTGCGAGAGAATCCTCGGTTTGCCGCTGGTGGGTAGGTGGGCCAGGAGCATGCCCTGGAACTCGTCGATCACGGCGATGCGTCTGGCCGGGTTGAAGACGGCCTCTTCCTTGTTCGGGACGATCTTCGCGCGGAGGAAGAACTCCTCCTTGAGCACAAAGTGCTGGTCGTGCGCGGAGGGCACGACGGCCAGGGTGGAGCCGTCGCGCAGCTTCAGCGCGTAGATCTGCTGGTGGCGGGCGTCGCGCTGCTTGAAGGACTTCGTCGCCACTCGGGCGTCCTTGTTCTGGTTGCGTTCCTTGTAGACCTTCAGAGCGGCCCTGGTGGAGGCGCTGGAGGCCAGGGCCTGTCCGGCACCGGTCCCGCCGGTGACGAAGTGGTCCTCGAAGGCGTCGGCGACCTGGTTGGGGGCCAGCTTTCCGCTGCGTGTCGTGGGGTTGACGGCCGTGGCCAGTCCCGCACGGTCGGTCGCGATCGGTGCGGGCAGCCGGGCGCTCTTGTTGTCCCCCAGGGCGACCGTGGCGACGTTGCGCCATCCCTTGTCGTCCGCCTGGTCGAAGATGAGCAGGCCCTTCCAGCCGGTGCGGTCGACCTTCACCTCGGTGGCGAACCATCGCTCCCCCGCCGGGACGTAGACGACGGGCTCCACGTAGTAGAAGGGGGCGGCGTACTTCTTGCGCTCGGCAACGGTGCGGGTGCGCCAGGTCTTGTAGTCGGCGACCGACTGCTCCAGCAACTGGCCGCCCTCGACCGCGGCGAGCAGTCGTCTGGCCTGTGCAGAGGGTGATGTGCTGCGTCCTTGCATGGCGTTGGACCAGTTGTTGACGGAGACGTACCGGGCGAGGATCTCCTTGGCCTCGTCCCGGGTCACGGCGCCTTTCCGGGCGGGAGCGGGGGCCGTTGCGGTGGTGCGGCGGGTGTCGTGCGGATCATCGTGGTTGTCCGGCAGGCCGCAGCCGGCGGGCAGGGTGAGCGCTGCGGCGGTGGCGAGGGCGCAGGCGATGCGGTGGCGTGGCGGGGTTCTCATCAGGAATCCTCCGAACGGTGGTGTGTGCGGTGGTGGTTGTCAGGCGGCGTGCCGGATGGGAGGACCGGGTGCAGCCGAGGCCGCCGGTCCGCAGCCGGGATGCAGGGTGTGGAAGCCCTCCTGCGTGAGGTCGTCGAGCAGGTGGCGCAGCAGGGCGTGGCCGGGGGCGACATGCCGGTAGCCGGGGTGGGTGACCTGCTCGACGCTGTAGCAGGCGTGGCCGCGGGTCAGGCACAGCTGTGCGGCGACGGGCGTGGTGTCGACGTGCAGGTCGGCCACGAACTCGCCGGCTGCCCCGAGGGTCGGCGCCACGGCACGCCACGGCACGGCGGTGCCGGGGCCCCGGTGGCGGGCCTGTCCCGCCTGGTGCAGGGCGGTGAGGACCTTGAACCCGGCGCGCAGAGCGCGTTGATGGTGGGAGCGCCGGTAGGTGATCGTGTGGGTGGCGGCCAGTTGGGCCCAGTGCCGGCAACGGCGGGCATGGGCGCGCTGCCGGCTCGGGGCGAGGGAATCGAAGGAAAACGGCAGCGTCAGCGCCGCTGGTGGGGATGCTCCGGTGGGCAGGCTGTCGGGGCAGATGGCCTGCACGGCACGGCCGAACGCCGTGTCGGTGCGCAGTCCGGGCAGCATGACGTCGGCGCCGGTTTCCTGCAGGAGCAGCAGATGCAGCGCGAACGCCTCCGCAACGGCGTCGCGTTCGGCGTGCGGGCCGATGAGGTACGTGAGCGTGGCGGGCGGTGCGGACAGCGGCTCGAACCGTGTGCGCCGCTGGTTGCGGTACCGCGCGAGGGCGAGGGCGGCGATGATCCGGCTCCCGGCCGTCATCGCCGCAAGGATCACCGGAGTAGCCGTGGCGGGCAGCAGCCGCACGGCGCCGTCCAGCCATCCCGGGGACTGGAACGGCGGCGCCTGACGATCGGCCGCATACAGGGCAGGCCAGTGCCGGGTGAGGATCGTCCCGGCGTCGGCGCCGAGGTGGGTGCGGACGGTGTGCGGCACCGTCAGGTCCGATCGGCCGGTCATGGTCACGGGGCTTTGGGGTACAGGGCGGCGGCGAAATCCCGCGCGGCGGCCGCCGCTGCGGCGAGCGGTGTCTGCGGTTCGGCCTGGATGCGGCGCATGATGGCGGAGCCGACGACGACGGCGTCCGCCCAGGCGGCCGCGGTGCGTACCTGGTCGGGGGTGGACAGGCCGGTCGCGGCCGCCACCGGTAGCGAGGTCAGGGCGCGGACCTGGCTGGTGAGGTCCGGCAGGTGCGGGCCGACGGGCTCGGCGTTGCCGGTCAGCCCCGTGGTGGCGGGGGCGTAGATGAGGCCGGTGGCGTGGCCGACGATGCGTGCCAGCCGGTGGGGGGTGGTGGTCGGGGTCAGTAAAGGGATGGTGCCCAGGCCCGTTGTGCGGGCGATGGCCCGCCAGGGGCCGGCATGGTCCAGGGGCAGGTCGCGGATGAGGACGGCGTCGACGCCGACGTCTGCGGCGTGCTGGGCGAACCGAGCGGCGCCGTAGTCGTGGACGGGCTGCCAGTGCGAGCTGATCAGCACGGCCGCGCGGGTCCCCCTGACCAGCTCCCGGGCGCCAGCGAACACGTCCGGCATACGGAAACCGGCCTGCAGGGCGGTGCGTGCCGCCTGCCGCATGGCCAGCCCGTCCCGCACCATGTCCAGGTGCGGGATGCGCAGTTGGACGAGGTCCGCGCTCTGCGCCAGCAGATGCAGCACCGAGCGGCAGGTCAGCCGGTCCGGGAAGCCCACCACCGCACTGAGGATGAGCGCGCACCGGTCCAGGCGCCGGGCGCCGCGCAACGCCCGCTGCAGCCGTGAGGAACTGGCGCCGACGACCGGGCCGAAGCAGGCTGCGGGGGCGGCGGGCAGGTTCATCGGCTGCCACCCGATGTGTAGAGGCCGCCTGCTTCCAGGCGGCGGATGCGCTGGTAGTCGGCCTCAACGGCCTGCGCACGCGGGTGGCTGAGGACCACCTCGCCCACCGCGGACCGGCTGCAGGTCGTCTGCTGCACCAAAGCCCCGGGCGTCAGCGTGTCGGTGAGGTGCACGACGGTGGGCAGGGCACGCAGGACGGCGAAATGGTCCGGATCCAGGGTGCCGCCGCGGCGGGCATTGAGACGGACCCGCACCACATGCCCCCGGGCAGCGGCGTGCACGGGTGCGGCCGCCGCAGCAGGCAGGACGGTGTCCAGCGCGCCGCCGAGCCGGTCGATGCCGGTCGCCGTCTGCAGTGCCTGGTCGGCGGGCGAGGTTTCCGCCGCCGCGGCCGCCGACAGCAGCAGCGGGCCCCGTTCGGGCTCATAGATCAGGTGGCAGCGCGCCGGCCCCGCGCGCAGGCCGAGGACCTGCAGGACGCGCAGCGTGTACAGGGACAGAGCGCGGGCGAGCATGCCATGCCGCGGCAGCAGATCAACGCGGGCCAGGATGCCGGCAGGGGTGTGCGCGTGCGCCCATACGTCGGTGACCGTGTGCACCGGCTCCCTGCCGGGGGCCGCCGCGGGGCGGGTGAGGCTGTGCACGGTGTAGCGGCGGCCGGGCAGGTGATGACGCGCAATCAGATGCCGGCTGCCGCTGTACAGGTGGGCGGTGCGCCGCATCTGCCGCCATGCGGCCGCGATCTCACCGCTGCTGCGGCACACCACTGGCACGGCGGGCACCCCGACAGCGGCCGGCAGCAACAGCACCGCGGGCAGCGTGCTGATCCGCCACCAGGCCAGCGCCGTGGACAGCTCCTCGCTGCGCCACGTGCAGGGCACGTTGATCTGCGCCTGGGCCAGGACGCGGGCCTGTTCGCCGCGGTCACAGCGGCGCAGCACGGTCGCGGGATCGGCGGGTAAGTGCAGCTCGGCCGCGAGGCGTTCGGCCAGGATGATACCGAGCGGACTGCCTGCCAGGACCGCGCGCACGCCCAGAGCGCGCAGCCTGCGGCTGGTGCGGGCCAGGCCCCCGCAGTGCACGACCGTGTGTCTGTAGCCGGTCGTCTCGGCGGCCGGGCGTATCCCGGCAGGGCTGCGGGGGGTGGTGACGGCGACCGCGAGGGTGTCGCGGCGCGACAGCGCACGCGCGTAGTCGGCGCTCGGGCAGGGGTCGACGATGGCCACGGCCGCGGGCAGGCCGCGGTGGCGGCCCGGGCGGACGAGCACGGTGGAAACAGACATGCCGGACGACTCCAGAACGTGAGAGGCAGGGGCAGGGACATCGGTGTAGGGGGCAGGGGGGAGGTCAGGTAGTGCAGGCGGGCGTGTGCGCGTGTTGGTCGATGTGGACGTCGAGCAGGTGGGCGGCCTGGGCCAGGCGGGCCCGGCATTCGTCGGCGCCGAAGCCCAGGACGACCCAGTGCGCGAGCCGGTCGGCGAGCGTGGCCTGCGGCGGCGCGGACACGCGCGCGCCGGGCGTGCGGGTGAGCACCATGCGTTCCAGGCCGGTCAGGTGCTCCCGGCCGGGCCGCACGGACAGCCGGTGGAGGATGCCGGAGGTGTCCGGGTAGGCGAATGCGATGGCGGCGGCCCGCTGCAGGACCGGCCGCAGCCGCGGCACCACACCGGTGGCCAGATCCGCAGCGATCTGCGGGAGCTCGATGCCCAGGGCCCGCTTCACCAGCAGGGGAAGCAGGTCTCCGCCCAGGCGGCCGTTGACCTCGACGATGCGCGGCCCGGCGTCGGGGGTGAGTTTCACCTCGATGCACAGCACGCCGAGCGTGATGCCGTGCGCGGCGACAGCACCCTCGATGACCTGGGTCAGACCCGGGTCGCTGAGCAAGGGATCGCGGGCGTCGACGAGGTGCCCGTACTCCTGCGTGGTGCCCGCCGGGGCGGGCAGTTTCCGGGTCACGGCCAACATCCGCACCCGGCCCGGACCGAGCACGGCCGTCTCCACGCTGATCTCCGGACCGTTGAGGTATTCCTCGACCAGGACCCCGGCGGGCCCGTAGCGGTGCAGGTCCATCACGGACGCCCGGCCGGCCCGGTCGAAGGCCTCCCGGACGGCGGGCGCACTGTCGGCGCGGATGACGCCGGCGCTGCCCGCCATCGACCGCGGTTTGACGATCACCGGATAGCCCATCAGATCCGCGAAAGCGGCAGCCGACTCCGGCGTGCTGGCCTGCACCGAACGGGCGGACGGCACCTGGTGCTCGGCCATCAGACGGCGCGAGACGGCTTTGTCACGGCAGGCGGCCATGGACTGCGGGCTGCTGCCCGGCAGCCCCAGCTGCTGCGCCAGCACCGCGGCCGTCTGCACATGGTGCTCCATGTAGGTCAGCACCCCGCCCACCGCATGGTCGATGGCGTACTTGCCGACGGCGGCCGTCACCGCCGCGGTGTCGGTCAGGTCGGCGTGGATGGTGCGGGTCAGGTACGGGCGGGCCCAGTCGGGCACTACCCGGTCGACGGCGATGACCGGGTGCCTGGCCGCGATGGAACCAAGCGTGTCCTTGCGGTAGGCAGCACTGTCGCCGATGCCGATCAGGACGAGCGGAGCATCAATGGGCACAGCAAACCTCCAGGTGAGAGCAGGAAGCGAGAGGCTCAGCCGGTCTTCTGCGCGGCGGGGACCAGCTGCGGGAGCGGCGGGGCCGTGGCGGGCGGTCGTGGACGGTGGACCAGGGCGGACAGCGGCAGGCAGATGGCAGCGCCGGTCAGACCGCACGCCGTGAGGACCAGCGCAACGAACGGATGGGCCCCGGTGCTGAGGGCCCAACTCGCCAGGAGCGGTGCGCCGATCACGGCGACGGCCAGCGTCGAGCTCCAGACGCCCGCGTACAGGCCGCGGGAGTGGGCGGGCGCTATCAGGTTGACGACGTTGGAGGCCGCGACGAAAGCGACGATCTCGCCCGGGACAGCGGCTATCACGGCTGCGGCGTAGCCGGCGGGGTGGGAGGTGAGTCCCGCCGAGCCCATGCCGGCGCCCAGGATGACGGCGCTGACGGCCAGGAGGCCGACCATGGGCCGGTTGCCGGTGGCGCGGCGAGCCAGGTACGGGTTCAGCAGCGGGGAGAGGATCAGCACGGCGATCGCGCCGGCGACCTGGGAGAAGCCGTAGGCGCTGGCGGGAAGGTGGTCCTGAGCCATCATCACCGGCAGCACCGAGTACAAGGCGGCGACGGGGATGAGCGCGCACACGCTGACCAGCCACAGCAGCATCAGGCGCACGTCGGTGAACGCGGCCCGATAGGTCCCGCCGACGGGTGCCGGGGGGCTCGTGCGGGCGGGCAGGAAACGCCAGGCGGCGGCCGCGAACAGGGCGCACGCGGCGGCGTTGGTCAAAAACAGCGGAGTGGTGCCGAACGCCTCGGTCAGCAGGCCGCCGACGGCGCCGGTGCAGGCGGCGCCCAGGTTCACGGCGAAATACCTCCAGCCGGCGATTCTCGCGCGGGTGGGTTCGTCCGGCACGCTGTCCGCGATCAGCGCGGACACGATCGGGCGCGGCGCGTCGTAGCAGACACCGGCAAGGAACGCGGACACCGCGAGCGCAGCCAGACCGTGAGTCTGGGCGAGAACCGCGAAGACCCCGGTCGCGCCGGTCATGGCGCCTACGAGGGTGGCGCGGCGGCCGAGACGGTCGGCGGCGGCCCCGCACACGACCTGTCCGGTCAGCCAGCCGGCGCCGAAAAGCGCGAGCACGATGCTGGCCCAGGTGCCTTCCACGCCGCGGTCGGCGAGGTGGTAGGCGAGGAAGGGGTAGATGAAACCGGCGCTGCGGATCAGGAACGTGCCGATGAGCAGCACCCAGATCAAGGTCGGCCAGGGGGTGCGGGCGGTGGCCGCCGCTGCAGGTGGTGGTGCGGTATGGGCAGGGGAAAGCGTCACGACGGCTCCGGATGAGGCGCGTGGTCAGGGGGTGAGGGTGCCGTCGCGGGGGACGACGGCACCCTCGGGTGACCGAAGCAGGCCTGCAGGGCGTCAGATAGCAGCAGGCTTACGCCGGAAGGTGCACAGCGCGCTTCGGTCCCGGCCCGGTCGGCACGTCAGGGATCGGCCGACCGGGGACCAGGGGTGCGGACCGGCGTCCTGTCAGACCGCCAGGCGGTAACGGATGGAGCCGATCGGGGGCCTCATCAGGAGGCTGGCCCGGGGGCGGATGGGCCGCCAGACCGAGCCGGCGGGACTCGCAGGCAGGGACCTGCCCGCAATACGTTCGAGTGCAGTGCGCATGGCAACGACTCTCTGTGGGGCGGGAGCCCCGGGAGCCCAGGAACCAACCGGAGAGCACAGAACCTCTCGATCCTGCGCGTGGGCCGGTCTATCCTGAGCGCGGCGGCGTGCCGTTAACACGCCGACCGGAGCACCCCGGTATGGATGGGTCCGTTCCTGGTGGTGCTGGACTCGGACGAGTCCTCAGGTGGCCGCCCCCTTCATCGGGGCGGCCGCCTCTGTGCGTGCTATGTCGTGCGGGCTTGCAGACGGTTAAGGCTGTGGTAGCTGAGCCGTGAGCGCGAACAGCCACCCACCCGAATCCAAATGCGCTTGTCCCTGCTGACAGTTCACTCTCCCTAGAGCGCCTGTCGCAGATCACGCCTCTTCTCCGCCCTTTCGATCATGTGCTGTAGGTATCGAGTACAACTGCTCCACTGCGCGCCCGGCCTGACGACGCGTGCACAGGCAGAGCGCTCGGCGGTCAGCCACGCGCTCGCGGCATCCCGGCCAGCAACTCGACGGTGATCGCGGCGAGTTAGAGATACTCAAAGGGTTGTGCGCAGAGATTGCAAGGTACAAGGTTTGCATTACCAGCAGTTTGCAGAAAGTGCCGGAAGGGGTTGCTGTGGCTCGCGAGAGGTCTGGGAGGACCGTCGCGCACCTGGTTCTCGCCACCCGGCTGAAAACTCTGCGGGAGGCGGCAGGAATGTCCCGAGCTGAGGCCGCCGCTGTGCTGGGAGCTCATGTAGCAACTGTCCGCCGCATCGAACAGGCTGAGACGTCTCTGGATGAGGGCCAGGTCCACACCTTGCTGACGGCGTACGGTGCGGGCGCTGCCGAAATGGAGGCGTTCCTCGGGCAGCTGGCAACTGCCAACCTCCCAGGCTGGTGGCATCCGTGGCGCTCCGTCATGGATGCGTGGCAGCTGGATCTCATGAGCGTGGAGTCCGCGACCCGGATCATCCGTGTGTGGGAGCCGGCCCTCATTCCCGCGCTGCTGCGTACACCGTCCTACGCCCGCGCCGTCGAGAACATCCGCAGACCCGACCTGTCCCCCGCCGACCGGGACCGGCGCACCGAACTGCTCATGGAGCGCCAGGAGCGGCTGCGCCTGCAGAAGACGCGCATCTGGGCGATCATGCCCGCTGCGGCGCTGCGGACGTTTGTCGGTGGTGCGGGGGTGATGGCCGAGCAGCAAAGGGCGTTGCGGGCGGCGGTGGAGCGCCCTGATGTGACCTTGCAGATTCATCCGCTGGATGGTCCGTGTCATGCGATGACCGGTATGCCGGCGGTGACGCTGTACCGGGTCGATGTGCCGGGGATTCCTGACCATGTGGTCCGTGAGGGGGACCTGCGCGGGAGCGCGGAGGTCCTGAGCGGGTTGCAGGCGGTGTCGGCGTATCACGTGCTGCTGGACCACACCTGTGTGGTCGCACCTCATCCCAACAAGTCGAAGGAAGTGCTGTCATGACCGAGCCGACCCGTCCATCTGAGCAGATCGACACGTCCGTTGCGCACAGTGCCCGGGTGTGGAACTACTGGCTGGGCGGGAAGGACCACTACCCCGCCGATCAGGCCGCCGGTGACGCCTACAGCAGCAAATACCCGCATATTGTGCCGTTCGCCGGGGAGTCACGGGACTTCCTGCGGCGCACCACCGCCTTCCTCGCCCGGCAGGGCATCCGGCAGTTCATCGATCTGGGGGCCGGGCTGCCGACGAGCAACAACACTCACGAGGTCGCCCAGCGCATCGCGCCCGACTGCCGGGTGGTCTACATCGACCACGACCCGATCGTGCTGCTGCACGTCCACGCCCTGCTCACGAGCACCCCCGAGGGCGCCACCGCCTACGTCCAGGCGGACATGCGCGACACCGACACCGTCTTAACCGGCGCGGCCAAGACACTCGACATGTCCCGGCCCATTGCTCTGGTCATCAATGACGTGCTGGGACACATCGTGGACTGGGACGAGGCCCGCGGCCTGGTGCGCCGGCTCATCGAGCAGCTGCCCGCGGGCAGTTACCTGTCCCTGAGCCACTCCACCGCTGCGGACGCCGACCACCAGGTGGTACAGGACGAATACAACAACTCCGGGGCGATTCCGTATATTTTCCGTGAGCCGTCGGTGGCCGTGGAGCTCTTCGCAGGCACCGAACTGGTCGAGCCGGGGTTCACGAGCTGGCCGCGCTGGCGTCCCGACGCCACCACCGGCACCCTCACCGACCGCGCGGGCTGGGGCGGGGTAGCCCGCATCTCATGAAACCGGGCACCACACGGCCCGCGCCCGACTCCCCGGTGAAGGTGAGCCGGTATCAGGTGATGCGGCGCCTGACCCGCGCCGCAGCCCACTCGGACGCCGAGCTGCTGGCCGAAGCCGCAGCCCTGGCCGAGGGCTGGGCCGTCCTGGTGGACCTCACCGGTGACGTCGTCTGCAGCACCCCGGCCGCCGCCGGTCCCGAGGGGGCGCGGGCCGCTGTCTACCCCCAGCTCTACCCGCACCTGACGATCCGCAAGATGGCGGGAGGTGTGCTTGTCATGAGTCCCGGCCCGGCCTCGCCCGCAGCCCGGACCGATGTGATCGTGGCGACCACCGTCGATCTCCTCACCATGCGCGCCCGCATCCACCGGGCCGAGGACACCCACCACGCCGAGCAGCGACTGCACACCGCCGTCCTGCGCCTTCTGCTGGGCGGGCAGCCGCAGCTGGCCACCGACGTGCTGGGCGGCGGTACCGCTGTCACCCACACCACGGTGTTCCGCCTGTCCGGCCCGACCGCACACGCCGCCTACCAGGCCTACTGGCGCACCGCACACCCCAGCCTCTCCCCCGCCGGCCCCCGCCTGCTGGTCCACCGCGAGGGCAACGAGCTGGCAGTCGTCGCCCTGCACAGCCCGGGCCATGACCCCGGGGCGCCCCGGTCACTGGTCGCGGACATCGCCAACCGGCATCAACTGGCCGCCGGCGCCTCCGACCCCGCACCGCTGGACATGGCCGCCACCGCATGGGCCGAAGCAGGCAACGCACGCCACAACGCCACGGCCGGCACCGTCGCCTCCACAGCCCCCTTCCGGGGACCACACGGGCTCCTCCACACCGTGCCCGCCGACCGGCTCACCCCCTGGGCCGCCGCCCTCCTCGCGCCCCTCACCCGTGAGCAGCACCGGACGCTGGAGGCCTGCCTGCGGTCCGGATCCGCCCACGTCGCCGCATCCGTACTCGGCACCTCCGAAGGCACCGTCCGCACCCGGCTGCGCACCATCGGCACACTCCTGGCCGCCGAACTCGACCACCCCACCATCCAGGCACAACTCCTGCTCGCCCTGCGCGCCCCGACCACTTCCCCCGCCGCCGACGCGTGGGCACGCCTGGCTCCCCAGCCCCCGATACCCGCCCAGCTCCTCACCGCCGACGAGGCTCTGCGCTGGGCCCGGGCCCTGCTCAAACCACTCGACCGGCCACTGCGCATCGCGCTGCGCTGCTGGCTCAACCACCGCGGCCGCACCGCCCCCGCCGCCGCCGAACTCGGCCTCAGCCGCAGCACCCTCACCCACTGGCTGAACAGATGCAGCCGGACCCTGTCCCTCGACCTGACCACCGCAACCGTACGGGCAGAACTCCACCTCGCCGCCGAAACCACCGCCACCCCCCACGACACACCCACCCACCTCCCCCGACGAGCAGGAAGAACCTACCGCGGAACCTAACCAGCCAAAGCCCGCCCGACCCGCACTCACCGCGTGTGCTGGTCCTGCTCCGCGTCCGGCTGAACGGCACCAAGGAGCTGATCGCGCTGGCCGAGGGCTTGCGCGAGTCCACCGAGTCGTGGGCCGACCTGCTGCGCGACTGCCGCCGGCGCGGCATGCGCGATCCTGAGTTGGTCGTCGGCGATGGCGCGATGGGGCTGTGGAAGGCGCTGGCCGAGGTGTTCCCGGCGGCCCGGCACCAGCGCTGCTGGGTCCACAAGGCCCGCAGCGGCACGGGCTCCCTTCCGAAGTCCGCACAGCCGGGTGCGACGAAGGCGATGCAGGAGATTTACAACGCCGAAGACCGCGCACACGCCGAAAAGGCCACCGAGGCATTCGAGAAGACCTACGGCGCGCAGTGGCCCAAGGCCGTCGCGAAGATCACCGACGATGCCGAGGAACTGCTGGCGTTCTACGACTTCCCGGCCGAGCACTGGATCCCTCTGCGGACCAGGAACCCGATCGAGTCGACGTTCCCAACAATCACGCTCCGTTCCAAGGTCACCCGCGGGGCCGGCAGTCAGGCCGCGGCCCTGGCGATGGTGTGCAAGCTGGTCGAGTCCGCGCAGGCCTGTTGGCGGGCGATCACGGGAGCGCACCTGGGGCCCCTGGTCCGGGCTGGCGCGAGGTTCGGGAGTGGGATCCTGGTCGAGTGCCAGGAGCAAGCCGCGTAAGCGGGAGGATGAGCCCCCTCCCGTATCCACCACCGGAACGAAGGTGATCAGACATGGTTCCTCGGATCGGCGACCAAGTGATTGTCTCTTGTGAGCCGGCAGCCGCTCGGGTGGTCGGGGTAGATCGCTACATCACACTGGAATGGCCATGGAGAGCGATCGACAATTCCTCCACTTTCCGATGGAACGGGCAAGTTGCGCTCCCGTATGACGATTCCCATCAGGAATGGAGCCCATTCCTTCTCGAACCGGCAACTCCCACCGTCAGCGCTGGAGACGTTTGCGTCGTGTCCATCCCGCCGACCAGGCTCTACGTGGGGCACTACGAGGAATACCACCCTCCACGCAACCTCGGCTGGGCTTCCGCACCCACCGCAGGACTCTACGCCGTACCACCGGAGAGGATAGACGTGGATATGGAGTACGCGGGGTACATGCTCTACCTCGGCGGATCCGATCCCATTCGCGTCGAACCGACCAGGGACTGAGCCAACACACACCGGCCGCCGGCATCACGAAGCCAAGGAACGATCCGCGCCCTACGCCTCATCCACAGGTCTTGACTATCACTCGTAACTGAAGGAAGACAAATTCTTGGCGCCGTACGCCGAACGCTTGGCAGAATCGGGCGCGTGAAGGCAGCCCAGATACCCCGGCAGCAGCACCTGGTGTCTCAGGTCCTGCTCAAGCAGTTCACCGTGGCCGGGCCGGATAACCGAGGCCCTCAGGTGCGTCCCGTCGATGTGCGCTACCCAGAACGTCCGAACAAGCTGAAGAGCACCCGGGCGTGCGGCTGGGCCGACGCCTTCATCGCCTACGATCCCGCGTCTGCCGAGGACCTGTGGAATTCCGTGGAGAGGCGGGCTCCCGCCGCCTTCGCGGCTGTGCACGCGGGCACGCCACTCGCTGACCCCCTGCACGTTGAGACTCTGCGTGACCTGATCGTGCTGCACTATGTGCGGTCACACCACTATCGCAGTGTGTACACCACCGCGTTCGAGACTGTGCGCCTGAAGGTCCGCGGTGAGGCTGTCGGGCGTTTCCCGGAGCCGCTGCGGCGTGAGGCGTTGCGGCAGACCGGGCTGCACCTGGCCGGCGAAGGTGCCCTCGATGCCTTCGCGGAGCGTCTCGTCGAGCAGTCCGAGGTCACTCAGGACTACGGAACAGGCGCACTGTTTCGCTCCAGCATCGAGCGTGACTTCAACAAGGCGCGCGCCATGGTCTCGAACTGGCACTTGAATGCGCTGACGCCGGAGAGCGGGCAGTTCCTGGTCGGCGACAATCCAGCGGTGGCCGTGCGTACAGATACCAGGCCCTGGGCGTACAACATGGCCATCGGTGACGCACACTCCATCGTGCTGCCCATCACTCCCCGCCATCTGCTGGCCCTGACAAGAAACAACATCGGCAGCACCATCCCACGGGCCCTCATAGACCAAATCAACATCGTGCAGATCCGCGCTGCCGACCGCTACGTCTACATGCATCCTCGGAGTACGAGGCTGGAGACGTTCGCGAGAGAGACGGCGAGGCGGTGGCGGACGTATGGCGTGAGTCCCTACCGCGCGTCGACGTCGTAGACCGGGTCGCCGGGCTCGTTGCGGTACGGGCCGGCGTAGGTAGGTGTAGCCGAGGTAGTCGTATCGAGTGCGTTTTCTGGTGAAGGCATCGGCGCGGCCCTTGACGTCTAATTGATCAGTTCTTCCAGGATGGTCGCGGTGGGATTAAGGAAGCCGTGGAAGGTCTCCAGAACAAACCATCTGTACTTCGAGCGTGCAAGAACGAGCACGTGAACCGTCGGTTCCAGGAGTTGCTCGACATCGTTAGCATCTGACCACCAGCGCAGATACGGCACACGGACGCGGTGTCGTTGCACGGGCCCCTGAGGTGATGTCTGGCTCCCAGGGGCCCGCTACCGCTGGAGGGTTCGCTGATCTGATCAGCAGTCATCGGGCGACATGGGGTCGCCGGCCTTGGGCTCGAATGGGTCACAGGCTCGAAATTCCGGCATGAGATGCGCGGACTGGCACTGCTGGGTCAGGGTTCATTGCCTCCAGGAACCCTGCGGATTACGCTCGGGCATCCGCATGGGGTGGCTGAGTCGCCCGTCTGCTGCTTGGGCAAGCCAGGTCGCCCATCGGTCGATGAACTCGTCAAGGTTCGCGACAACCAAAGGCGTGAAGGGCCATGCCAGCTGGGCTCCGCCGATCACCGGGCGGAGAGCAGTGGCAGCGTCGCTTTGTGGAGCCAGTGCGAAGGGCCTTACTCCCGTCGACTGCGGTCCGATCGGGGTGCCCATGAAAGCGGTCTCGAACCATTGGTACTGCTCTGTCGTCTGGGCGTCGGCGTACCAGAGGGAGTGACTGCGTCCTTCGTAACCGCGGCTGTTGATGGGTGCTTTCAGAGAAAGGGTCGCGGAGGCGATGACGTCGAATGGCGTCGGAGGGACCTCGGTGGTCTCCCTCAGTCCGGACAGGGTCAACTGGGCGTTGTTGATCCGGACGGTCCACCCTCCCTGATTGTTCGCACGGACCTCCGCGCTCGGGGCGGCGACCGTGAGATTCGTGAGAAAGGCGTCGGCGATGAAGGAGAAGGACGTCGTGGCGGCCTCGCGCAGGGCCTTGCGCCGGTCGGCTTCAGTGGCATGCGCCGACGCCCGGCGGTCAGCTTCGGCCTGACGGGCGACTACGGCCTGGTTGGCCTGCGCGAGCGCGGCCAGCCCGCCGGAGAGCGGGGCCGCAGGGATCTACCCCAACCGGGCAAGCACGTTGCCGGCCGCAGGACGGCCCTGCGGGGCCCGGAAGAGACACTCGGTGATCAGCGCCGCCAAGAGCGGCGGAGCGGCGGTGAGGGGCGGCAGGGCTCCGTGCAGGTGCTGGTCGTGGTAGTCGTGCTCGTACGGTCCCGTGAAGGGCGGGGTGCCCTCCAGGAGCTCGTAGGCCAGAACGCCCAGCGCGTAGATGTCGCTGGCGCTGGTGGCCCGCTGGTTGTTCCAGCGTTCGGGGGCCATGTAGGCGAAGGTGCCGTGGAGCTTGAAGGTGTGTTTCACGGTGGTGGCTTCGGCGTAGCGGGCGATCCCGAAGTCGGCAAGGCACCAGCGGCCACCGAGCAGCAGGATGTTCTCGGGCTTGAGGTCGCGGTGGACGACCTCGCGGTCCTTGAGATCGGCGAGCGCTTCGGCGACGTCGGACAGGACGGCGACCGCCTCGTTGAGGGACAGCCGGCCGTGCTCCTGGAAGTGGTCGCGCAGGGACTTCTCGGCACGGGGCATCAGAACCTGAATTGAAAGGTACTTACACCTAAGCGCTGGCCCGTGGATGCTGCTGCCCTATGTTCTTCAACCGATCACGGCATCGGGGAGTTTTCGAGCCGGAGACGGCTTGATGTGGGTCGTGGGGTGGCTCAGTGCTGTGGAACGCTGGGCAGATGATCACGGGTGCGTCGAATGACGTGGAGCCGCTTGCGGCCGCAGCCCTCGAATGGCTGGTGAAGGCCGCAGGGGAGACCGGCGACGGTGTGGCCTGGCCGGACACCATCGCCGACGACCGGACCACACCGATTCTGTACAACGGGAGTTCCGGGGTGCTGCCGGCGCTCCTCGACGCTTTGCGGCACTTCGGCGACGACCGGTACGCGGACCTGGCGCTGCGCGGTGCCCGCAGCGTCGCCGCCGCGGTCTCCGACTGGGAGGACAGCGGCTTCTACGCGGGAGTGGCCGGCACGGTTGTCGTCCTGCGGAGCGTGCACCGCGTGCTCGGTGACACCGCGGCGGGGGCGTCCGCCGACCGCGCGCTGGACGTGGTGCGGTCCCGCTACGACGGCGCGGGGTGGAACGACTGGTTCGAGCTGCTCGTCGGCGCACTCGGCCTGGTCCTCAACGCCCTGGTCCTCTACAACACGCGGTACATGGACGCCGCCGTCACGCAGCTGCGAGAGGACGGGTTCGACGTCCGCGACGAGGACATGGCCCGCCTCTCCGTTCGTCCGCCATCACATCAACATGCTCGGCCGGTATCCCTTCCAACTCCCCGAGCTGCCCGGGGCTCTGCGCCCGCTGCGCGATCCGGACGCCGCCGACGACGAGTAACGCTGGTCGGGCCGGTCAGCGGGTGAGGGCGCCGGGTCGAGGCGCAGGTGTAGCGGGCGGGGCCGGCGGCCGAGGAGTGCCCGGAACAGAGCCAGAGCAGCACTCACGTGTGATCCGGCCGAGGAGGCGCAGCCGCCTGTCGCCTACCGGACTTTCGTATGGGCGCGGATCTGTTCGGCCAGCCGCGCGAGTTCGGCCGTTGTCGCGGGCGAGGCGTCGCTGAGTCCGCTGTGTACAGCCGTCGGGCTTCGCAGGAAGCGCCGCAGCGTGGCCACGAGCAGTCCTTCCGGCAGGGTCCGCAACGCAGCGAACCCGCGAGGGACCGGCGGCGCCGGCATGGCGGCCAGGTTCTGCCGCATGAGGCGGAGCATGTCGCGGACCGCGTCCGGATCGTCGGCCAGCGCTGCCGGGCCACCCGCCGTGTGCACCGCCTGCCCGAGTGGCACCTCGAACGCGGCGTGCGTCTTGAGCCAGGCATCCATCTTCGGCTCGGCCTTGGCGTTGACCCCGGCGGTGCGGAACGCCTCCACGATCCGTTCGAGTCGCGGGGTGGTCCGGCCGTCGGGTTCGCCGATCGGCATCGCAACCCGGCGGGTCATGAAGTTGGTCGCGCGGTAGCGGACCACGTCGCCGTCCATCGTGCCGCCGTCTGCGGGGAAGCCAAGCAGCACCCGCTCATGGCCGATCACCGCGCCCAGCGGCTCCGGGCCGGCCGCCCAGTTGTGCAGGAACAGCACGTCGCCTTCGAGACCTGCCAGTGACTCAAGCACCGCGTCCACCTGATGGGTGCGGACGAGGACAACAATCAAGTCGTACCCGCCGGCCGGGTGCTCGCGAACTGGGACTGGTATCCGCTTGATGACAGTGCTGTTTTCCTCGGCGAGTTGCACGCCGTGTCGGCGCAGGGAGTCCATGCGCTCACCCCGGGCAAGGAGTGATACGTCGAGCCCGGCCTCATACAGGCGGGCGGCGAACCGGCTGCCGAGAACCCCGGCGCCGTATACGAGCAGTTTCATGGCAACCCTTTTCGTACGTTCGTTTCAGTCATACGTTCGTTTGAATCAAACGTCTGTAGTGTACGCAGGCATGGCGCCACGTGACACCCGCACCCAGATCCTTGACGCGGCCGAACACCTCTTCGCCGAGCGCGGTTACCGCGGCACCTCGGTCCGCGCGATCACCGACCTCGCAGGAGCGAACCTGGCCGCCGTCGGGTACCACTTCGGCTCGAAGGCGGAACTCCTGGCCACGGTCGCCCGCCGCTTGATCGAGCCCATCAACGCCGCGCAGTGCGCCGGGCTCGACCGACTGCTCGCCAGGACTCCGGACCCTGCGGTCACCGAACTGGTGGAGGCATTCGCGGGGCCGCTGTTCGACGAGATGCCGACCGGTGACGAGGGCGGTGCCCGGACATCTCGGCTGATCATGACGATCCTCAGCGATCCGGCCGAGGAGGTGCGCAGCTGGACCGGTCCGGCCGAGGACACGGTCCGTGAGCGCTACCTGGCGGCCTTCGGGCGTGCACTGCCCGGCCTTTCCCCGGAGGAACTGCGGTTCCGGATGCGGGGGATCCTCGCCGTGACGGCAGTGGACCGCGTCGAGGTCTACCAGCAGCGCTCCCCGGCCTGCCTGCCCCCGGTAGCGGGCGAGGCAGCCCGGCACTGGGCGATCACGTTCCTGACGGCAGCGATGAGCGCACCACCGACAGGGACCTGACAACTCGGATCTGCCACGGCCGATCGGCGGTGTCGCCGGTCGGCCGGGAGGCAGGCCAGGCGGCCGGCGTCTGCTCGGCCCGACATCTTTGTCAGGTAGAGACAGACGGAATCAGCGTACCGGGATCCCCAGCGCGGCAGCCCTGAAGCCCAGCCGCTCACCCAGATCACCCGGCTCACCACCGACGATGTCCTCCAGGAACAAGGCGAGATTCTCGTCCGCCTCGGTGAACCGCCCTCTCCTGTCCCCGAGCCCTTCAGCGAGCTGCTGCTGACCTACCTCGATCAGCGCCCGAACACCATGACCGCCACCAACCCCGACGTCCGCTGGCTGTTCCCCGGCCCCCGGCCGGGCAGCCCATGACCTCGGCTGCCCTTGAGCACCACTTCCGGCGCCTGGTCGTCCCCACCCAGCGGGAACGCACTGCGGCCATCCGTCACCTCGTCCTCCAGGCACCCGCACCCGTGATGGCCCGCATGCTCGGCTACCACGACGACACCACCGCCTGACTCGCCGCCGAAGCCGTACGGTCCGATGGATCTGACTTCAGGCTGCTTTCAGAGACTGCCCCGGCCGGGGGCGGGCGGCAGTGGGGCTGATGGCCGGGCGGGCGAGACGCCGGAGCATCAGCCTGATGGCCGCGAGGTTGAGCATCGCCTCGGCGCTTTCGGTCAGCCCTTCGTGATCCCTGACAAGGCGCCGGGCGTGCATCACCCATGCCCATGCGCGCTCCACGACCCAGCGACGTGGCAGAACGACGAAGCCCGAGGCGCCTTGTGGCCTGCTCACGGTGAGGACGGTGAGCTGCAGCTCAGACTTGGCCCACGCGGTGAACGGCCCCCGGTACGCCGAGTCCGCCCACACGATGGCGAGCTCGGGGTGCCGGCGCCGGGCCCGCAGCAGCAGTTCCTTCGCCGGATTGCTGTCGTGGAGCCCGGCCGAGGTGACCATCACGTCCAGAGGAAGGCCGTGCGTCTCTGTGAGCAGGTGCCTCTTGCGCCCGTTGATCAGTTTGCCGCCGTCCCAGCCGCGGCTGTCCCTGCCGACGGTCGCTGATGCCTTGACCGACTGGGAGTCGAGCACGGTGGCCACCGCGTGCGGGGAGGTGCCCATCCGGCAGCGGACTGCGCGCCGCAGATGGTCGCGGATGGTGTCCCACACCCCGGACTTGGTCCATCGGCGGAAGAACCCGTACACGGTCTGCGGCGGCGGGAAGTCCGCGGGCAGGGACCGCCACCGACAGCCTTCGAAGCACACGTACCGGATCGCGTCGAAGACGGCCCGGCGGGGATGCTTCTCGGGCCGGCCGCCGCGGAACGTGGTCCAGGCCTGGGGAGGGAGCAGGGGCTCGATGATCGACCATTCTGCGTCCGTGGTGTCCGAGGGATAGCACCGCTGCCGCATCACAGGCCCCTTCCTCATGTTCTTCAGGCGATCAGGTCGAGGGTGGACTCGACCGCGTTGAGCTGGGTGACGATGTGCCGGATCCGCTTGTCGTCCGGGGCCAGGGTCGCGTGCGGGGCGATGGTCCCGGTGACCAGGCGGCGGACCTCGGTGAGCAGCACCCGCACCCGGGCCGTCTCGTATATCTCCAGTTCCACAGGGTCGGCGGTGAACTGGTAGCCCTCGTGGCGGGTGTAGATCAGCGGCGGCCAGCCGCGCTCGGTGATCAGATCGCGCAGCATCGCGAGCCCGGAACGGGTCTGGGCGGGGGTGAGTTCGCAGGCGGCCCGGAGCTGGGGGAAGTGCAGTCCGGCCGGGCGGGCTTCCAGCAGGATGCGGCACAGACACAGGGCATGCGCCCGTGCGGCATCACCGCGGCGGCGTGACCTGCGGGGCACGGCTACTCATCCCGCAGGAGTTTGGCCAGCTCCTCGTCCATGTCGGTCTCCCCCGTGGACACGGCATGCTCCACCCAGTCGCAGGCCGCACGCACGCGTGACAGGTTGGTCAGGATCACCTCGCGGGAGTCCCCGGACAGCTCCCGGTCCCGGAACAGCGGCACCAGCCGGCTGGTGGACGCGATGAACTTGTGACAGGCGCCCACCATGTCGAGGAACTCCAGCGCGCGGTCGATCGAGCGCACCACCGGCGCCACCGGCGACTCCTCCCGCGGGACGACGGGTTCCTCTTCGTACTGCGTGACCCGGTCGGTCTGCGCCTTGTTGAACAGGTGGCGGGCGGTCCGGTCGTTGGCCGCGTGGAAGGCGACAGCGGGCCGGCGCAGGAAGTCGGTGGCCACCCGGGCGGCAACTTGTTCATCGCGCGCCAGGTCGTGGATGGCCTCGACCTTCTCCTGGACGGAGCGCGGAGTGTCCACCTGCCAGCCCACCAGCCGCTTCGCCGCATCCCCGGTCCACCGCGGCTTTCCGCTGCGAGGGTGCCGGGGCGGCGAGGCGATCCGCTCGAAGCGGTCCTCCAGCTTCTCCAGGATGCGGTGGATCTCGAACGACACGCCCTCCGCCCGCTGCCCGGCCGGCCACCTGGCGGCCGTATACCGGTAGGTCCGCACCTGGCTGTAGGAGATGCCGATGTCCTGCGCAAACGTCTCCAGCGTCTCGCGCACCCCCCGCTGCTCCTCCTCATCGCCCGGGTGGGAACCGCCCCACGGACGCAGAGGCTCGATCTCCCCGGCGTCGTCCCCGATCTTGAACTGGATCTTCGTCTCGTCCAGGACCAGTTTCCGGTCCTGAGCGACCAGCTCCTCGTACCGGGTGCGCGTGACGCTCCCGACCTCCGTGTCTGCGGGCATACGACCCACCCCCACAGGGCACCGGGGCGTCAGCTCTCTCCGGCCGACGGCGGGACCCGGCCCCACCTCAGAAGCGTCGGACCCCCGCCAGATCGACAGCAACCAATGGCCAGCACTTACGTGCAGGAGCCTTCCAAATCAGGCTCTCACCAGTACCCACTGGTCTTCGTGCTCGCCGCTGTCGATGACCGGCACCACGTTGCGGACGCCGTCCAGATCAATGAAAAGCATCTCGCGCTCGGTGCCCGGCGCTTTGGGTACGAGCTTCACCGCCGCCTCCTCACCGACGGCGTTCTCCGCCTCGAACACGGCGCCGAAGCCGCCACCCCCGATGCGGGCGCCGACGGCCCACTCCTTGTTCAGTGCCAGTCTCATCTGCGCGTTGTCTCCATCGTCAACTGCTGTCCCGTGAGAGCGGTTTCGCCCCGCTTCTAATCCTTCCAGGGACCACTGACAGTGAGGGGCAGTTCTTGGCTCAGCCTCTCCCGCGTGGGACAAGGCTGGAGTGCAGGGGTGGGGCGGCGGGTGCTTCGGGTTCGGCAGCCTGGTACCAGCCGAGGGCGTGCATGGTCTCGGTCTCCCAGTCCTCGAACAGCTTCGGCAGGATGTTGGTGTCCCGGTCGGGGTCGCGGTGCCAGTCGATGAACGCGCGGGCGGCGGGACGGCCGGCGTCGCAGGCCTCGCAGAGTTCCATCCACACGCCGGTCCCCCACGGGCCGTGCCAGTGCAGCATGAGGGGGCTTGCGCAGCGGGAGCACGGCTGCCGGGCCTGCTTCCTCTCCTCGGCTTCGTCCCGTTGGCGGGTGGCGTCCATGTGGGCGAGGTCTACCTCGGTGTAAGCGTCAAGGTGGCCGCCGATGTTGTCCATGCGGAAGAACGAGCCGTCGGCGTAGGCCAGGTAGCGCCAGGGAAACGGCATACAAGCCCCTTCTTTCGGGGTGGACTGCACGAACAGCCACAATCCGCCCACCCATTGATCAGCGTCAAGACACGTGCACGGACGAGATCCATGGGCGGAGCGCCGTGTGGCCTCAACAAGGTGGGCATGCGCTGGTAGACGTAGCGGGACACGTTGTAAACGTCCCCGGTCATCGCACTGGGGCAGGTTTGTATCCCGAGTAATCAGTGAGGCCGTCAGTCAGAGGCGCTTATCCGGACCACCGATCCCGACGGGCCGCCTACGGATGTGAGCCGGGGCGCGTGCGCGCCGTGTCCGCTTCCGGCCGTGCGCTGCGTTCACTCGATGGAGCGACAAGTGCATCCGGTGGCTAGCCGGGCGTGCGGCGCGCCCGATGCACTGAGGGCGTCATCCGAACGGCGCCGGCCACGCCGACGTGGCCGAAGTGCTCCCCCGGTCACGGGAGAGTGCGGGCAGCCGGAAACGATGGCCCTGATGAGGACGGTGCGGCATGTGGAACGGTTCGAGCGCCGCACAGTGGCTTGCCTCGGCGTCGCAGGATCCGCACGCCTGCAGACGGGAGTGGCTGCTGGGGATGAGCGGGATCACGATGCTTCCCGCCGGGCGGCTGTGGGATGTCGTCATCATTCCCGAGGTGCTGGGGCTGCCGGTCGCCGGCGTGCTGGAAGACCTGCCGCTGCTGCGGCCCGGCCCCGTGCTGTGGGATGCGCAGCGGCACCAGGTGGGGTTCTTCGTCCCGCCGGGCACCACAGCACACTGTCTGTGCACCGGCGGGCGCTGCGCGGGCGAGGGGGCATGGGTCACTGCTCCCGCGCCGCATCACCGGTGGGGCCCGCTGCGCTGGCTCGTCGCCCCCGACGGCGCCGGCACCCTGAACCGGCCCGAGGTCCTCGCCGACACCCTGCACCGTGTCGCGGGCCGGCCGGTGCTGCACCTCAGCGAGGGCCCGCCGTGCTGCTGACATGGATCCGGCCTGGCAGGACGGACCGCCCACGGCCGTGACGGCGCGACCGACAGGGCAATTACACCCGCACTGTGTGCGGCGCAAGTCAGGACAAGCAGCCATACAGTGGGTTCCGATGCCACAGTCGGCCGTGCGTCGTTGGGCGGTCATGGGAGCTTTCGGAGCCTGCAGTGAACCCCGTCCCGACTGCCGCGGGGAGGACACCTGCACGTGGTGCGCGCAGCTACGCGAATCTGATGATCCGGTCGCGACTGTGACGGGCGGGGGCGGCCGTCCGGGCGCATCGTGCTGGATCGTTCTGGAATCGGGGCCGCGCAGCCGACTTGGCGTCAGTCGGCGGATCACGGTGGCGCGGACGGTCATGATCGTGCTGGTGTCGGCGTACGGACTTTTCTCCCCAGTCGGGTACGGACGAACGTCCCCAGCTGTCAGGCGACGTCGTTCTCTCGCTCGATGGCCTTGAGGCGGTTCTTGAGCCGGTAGCTGGGGCCGTTGATAGAGATCACTTCGCAGTGGTGGAGGAGCCGGTCGAGGATGGCGGTGGCGAGGACTTCGTCGCCGAAGACCTGGCCCCATTCGCTGAAGGTCTTGTTCGACGTCAGGATGATGGAGCCCTTCTCGTAACGCTTGGAGATGACCTGGAAGACCAGGTTCGCCTCGGCTCGTTCGAGGGGCTGGTAGCCGACTTCGTCGACCACCAGGACGCTGGGCCGCAGGTAGGTGCCGAGCTTGTTCGTCAGACGTCCGGCAGCCTCGGCGGTTTTGAGGTTGCGGACCATGTCGTCGAGGCTGGTGAAGTAGATCGAGTAGCCCGCCCGGCAGGCCGCGACCGCGAGAGCGACGGCGATGTGTGTCTTGCCGACCCCGGGCGGTCCCAGCAGGGCGGCGTTCGCCTTGCCGTCGACGAACGTAAGGGTGGCCAGGTCCTTGACCTTGCGCGGGTCGAGGTCGGGCTGGAACGAGAAGTCGTACTCATCGAGCGTCTTGTGGTGCGGCAGCCGGGAGAGCCGCAGGCCCTGGCGGAAGCGGCGGTCGTCGCGGACGGCGAGTTCCTCGGACAGCACCAGGTCGAGAAAGTCGAGGTAGCCCATCTTGCCCTCGTCGGCCCGTCGGGTGTACTCGTTGATCGTTTCGGCCAGGTGGGGCAGGCCGAGCTTGCCGGCGGTGTTGCGGATGCGGGTGGAGACCAGCTCGCTCAAGACGTTTCCCTCGTGCTCGGACGGGTGGTGAAGGGGCGGGTTCCGGTCAGTTCGTCATAGAGCGACAGCGGACGGCGGCCGACCTCGATGCGGGTGGCCGCAGTGCGGTTCAGCAGGGCCTGCAAAGGCCCTGTCTCCTGACCCCGGGCAGACTCACGGCCAGGCCGTGGCCGGACATCGCTGGTGGTGGTCCGGCGTCCCTTGCCGGTGGGCAGACCGTCCCAGTGGGCCTCCTCGACGACACGGGCCCCGTGGCCGATCGCCCGCGGGTGGGTGGCCAGCAGCGTCTCGCCGCTGCTGTCCGCGATGGTGGAGTGCAGCATGACCTGCGACTTCGTAGCCCGGATC
>NZ_JBHWZP010000033.1:0-1287 GCF_042728395.1 Streptomyces sp. NPDC060205 | reverse complement strand
GGCCGATCGCCCGCGGGTGGGTGGCCAGCAGCGTCTCGCCGCTGCTGTCCGCGATGGTGGAGTGCAGCATGACCTGCGACTTCGTAGCCCGGATCTCCACCAGTTGACGCGGTCGGACCCTGCGGGCGGGCACCGAGTAGAGGTTGCCGCCGAAGGCGACCAGGCAGTCCTTGCCGACCGGCCGCAGGTGGCGCTCGGCCACCAGATACGGAGTGTCCGGCAGTGGTTTGAGGGCCATGTGGTCGCGGGCTGCCCGCTCGCCGATGATCTGCTGGTGAGTCCTGTGGGCCTGAGCCCGCCGCTGCGGCACCCAGGTGGCGAAGGCGGCGTCCATCTCCTTGACGGAGGAGAAGGACCGGCCGGACAGGACGTGGTCGCGGACGATGAGGACCTGCCGTTCGACGCGTCCCTTGCCGGTCGGGCGGTAGGCGGCCAGGACGTCGATGTCGAAGTCGTAGTGCCCGGCGAACCCGACCGCTTCCGGATGCAGCGGGACCGCCTCGCCCGGAGCGACGTGCCGGCGGACGACGGTCTTGGTCCGGTCGTAGACGATCGCCATCGGGACGCCTCCGAAGTGGGCAAAGGCCCGGCGGTGGCAGTCGAAGAAGCTCTGGAGGTCCTGGCTGGTGGTGAAGCAGCAGAACGGGTCGCGCGAGTACGACAGCGTCATGTGGAAGGAGTAGACCTTCGGGATTCCCATGTGAGCAAGGATTTTGCCTTCGTCGCCCCAGTCCACCTGGGCCTGGGCGCCGGGGATCACCTCGAAGCGGCGGTGCATGCCGGCGAGTTCCTTCGGCGTGATGCCGAGTTCTTCGGCGATGCGAGGCCGGGCGTCCTGAACGTAGAGCTTGACGCGCTGGTAGTTGCCGGTGAACCCGTACTCCGAGGTCAGCCGTCCGTGGATCACCGCGGCCTTCATCAAGATCTCCGCCCGCAGCATCGAGTCGACCAGCGGCGCGAACTCATCGATCACCCTCGCCTTCGACCGCCCGCTCGGCGACCTGCGTGGCGGGGTCGCCGGCCCCGGCGCCGACAGATACTTCCGCACCGTCTTCCGGTCCAGCCCAGTCTCCCGGGCCACCTCCGACAGGCTGATCGCCCCGGATTCCAACAGACTCCGGAAGCGCCGCAGTTCCAACCAACGTTGCGCATCCAAGACCACCGTCGACCGCCTTCCGCCACCTCTCACCGACCAAGCAGCAGAGTGCCGAGCAGCAGGTCTCACCGCATCAACAACTGTCCCTTTTCATCCGTACGCAGGTGGGGACGTTCATGTGTACGCCGACA
>NZ_JBHWZP010000032.1:0-48586 GCF_042728395.1 Streptomyces sp. NPDC060205 | reverse complement strand
CTCGTGCGAGTGGGGCCCTTCGGCGTACGGGCCCCCGCAGAGCCGGACTTGACCGCCGAGCGCGTTTTCTTCTCGACTGGCCGCAAATGGCCGAGCTTGGCGTCCACCCGTCCGGGTCCCGCAGAGTGTGGGGCGCGGCCGCCCGCCGGCGGCCCACGGCGCCGGGGAGGCCGCCCGATGCCGCTACCACGTAAGGATGTCGGGATCGCGTACGGATGTTGGATCACGTACGGATGCCGGGAGCGCGTACGGATGTCGGGATCGCGTACGGAGTGTCTCCGGTCCGTCGCCGCCGTGCCACGGGGCGGCAACCGGATGAGGGCTTCGGGATCTTGCTCCGTACCTGCGCATGAGCGGCGCGCTTCGCGCCCTCGGCACGGCCGGTGACCAACGGACCATCACGTGTAGGGAGAACCAGAAGTGAGCCCCGAGAACCAGCCCACGGTGGACCTCGCACTGCGCTTCTCGGTGCTCGGGCCCCTCAGGGCCTGGCGGCACGCGACGGAGCTCAGCCTGGGCCCGCCGAAGCAGCGGTCGTTGCTGGCACTGCTTCTGGTGCAGGCGGACCGGCCGGTACCGCTGCACCGGATCGTCGACGCCTTGTGGGACGAGGAACCGCCGGAGCACGCGGTCAACGTCGTCCACCGGCACGTCGGTTCACTGAGGAGACTGCTCGAACCGGAGCTGACCCGCAGAACCGGGGCCCGTGTCCTGGTGCGCGCGGCCGGCGGCTACCGGCTGAACACCGAGGACGAGGCACTGGACCTGCTGAGGTTCCGCAGACTGCGCGACGCGGCACAGGCCGCCTCGGCCGCGGGGCGGCTGGCGGAAGCCGCCGGTCTCCACGTCCGGGCGCTCTCCCTGTGGCTGGGGCGGACCGCGGAAGGGCTTCCCCGCACGGCGTACTCCCACGCGGTCTTCGCCGGAGTCGACGCGGAGTATCTGCACGCGGTCAGGGACGCCGCCGACGCGGCGCTGGCCGCGGGCGACACGTCCAGGGTGCTCCCGCTGGTCAGACGGGCGGCCGAGAGCGAACCGCTGAACGAGTGCCTCCAGGCGCGGCTCGTCCTCGTCCTCGCCGCCGAAGGGCTGGCGGCCCAGGCCCTGGACCACTACCAGGTCGTCCGGTCCCGGCTCACGAGCGAGCTGGGTGTCGATCCCGGTTCCGAACTGCGCGAGGCCCAGATCCGCGTGCTGCGCGGCACCGTCGTGCCGACGAGGAGGCCCCCCTTCGGCGACCCGAGGACCGCGGACACCAGCGGCGCAACCTTCCCGGGAACGGGAACGGGAACGGGAACGGGAGCGAGTCCGGGTGCGGGTGCGGGTGAGGGGCCCGGTGCGGGGCCGGGTACGAGTCGGGGGACCGGCCCGGTCACGACCCCCGGGGTGCGCCCCGCCCAACTCCCCGCGGACCTGCACGCGTTCACCGGCAGGAGGGCCGAACTCGACTGGATGCGCGACCTGCTGCCGGCCGACGGCGGCACGCCCGCCGCCGTCGTCATCAGCGCGATCGGCGGCGCGCCGGGCGTGGGGAAGACCACGCTCGCCCTGCACTGGGCCCACCGCAACACCCGGCACTTCCCCGACGGACAGCTGTACGTCAACCTCCGCGGCTACGACCCGGCGGGAGTCGCGCTCACGCCGTCGGCCGCGATCTGCTACTTCCTGGAAGCGCTCGGCGTACCGGCCGAGGACATCCCGCCGAGCCTCGACGGCCAGGCCGCCCTGTACCGCAGCCTGCTCGCCGGACGGCGCGTACTGGTGGTCCTGGACAACGCCCGCAGCGCCGAACAGGTACGTCCCCTCCTGCCGGGGACACCGACGTGCGTCACGGTGATCACCAGCCGGGAGCAGCTGCACGGGCTGGTCGCCGCCAACGGAGCGCGTTCCCTGCGCCTGGGCATCCTGACCGTCACCGAATCCATCGAGTTCATGTCGAAGCGGCTGGGCGCGGAGCGCGTCGCCGCCGACCGGCAGGCGGCGATCGGTATCGCCGAGCAGTGCGGCCGGCTGCCCCTCGCCCTGGCGATCGTGTGCGCGCGTGCGGAGGGCCACCCGTCCGCGCCGCTCGCGGACATCGCCGCGGAACTGGCGGAGAGCCGCGACGACCTCGGCGTCTTCGCCGTCGGGGACCCGGCCACCGACCCCCGATCGGTCTTCTCCTGGTCGTACCGCACACTGACTCCGGAGGCGGCCCGGCTCTTCCGGCTGCTGTGGATGTGTCCGCCCCACGGCGTCTCCGTGCAGGCCGTGGCGAGCCTCGCGGGGCTGACGACCGCGCGGACGCGCCCCGTACTGTCCGAGCTCACCCGGGCCAGCCTGTGGACCGAGCCCGCGCCCGGTCTCTACGGCTCGCACGAACTGCTGCGGACCTTCAGCCAGGAGCTCTCCCTGGCCGAGGACCCGACCGAAGCCCGTGAGGACGCCCGCCGCCGGCTCTTCGACCACTACCTGCACAGCGCGCGCGGCGCGGCCACCCTGCTGTACACGCACCGGGAACCTCTCCCGCTGCCCGAGGCCGCCCCCGGCACACAGGTCCTGTCGTTCACCGACACGGACCGCGCCGCGACATGGCTGGAGCGGGAGATGCCGGCGCTGGAGGCGGTGATCACCCGGGACAGCGGTCACGGCACGGGCGCGCACGCCTGGCGCATGGCGGCGACCCTGGAACTCGTCCTCGACCGGCGAGGACGCCGTGAGGAGCAGATCGAGCTGCACACCACGGCACTCGCCGGCGCGCAGCGGCTCGGGGAGACCCTGGGCGAGGCCCACATGCACCGTGTGCTCGGCTTCGCCCACGTCCGCACGAACGACCACGCGCGGGGAGCCGCGCACCTGGAACGGGCGTTGGAACTGTTCACCGACCTGGGCGACGTGCCCTTCACGGCACTCACCCACCGGTACCTGGCGTTCCTGGCGAACGTCCGGCAGGACCACCGCGAGGCCCTGGCGCAGTACAAGATCGCCTGCGCCCTGTACACGAGGACGCGGGCCTACGTCGGCATCGCGAGCGTCACCAACGAAGTGGCCTGGACCCGCCTGCTCCTGCACGAGTACGAGGAGGCGCTCGGGGACTGCCGCCGCGCGGTCCGCATCGCGAACAGGTCCGGGAACCGGAACATCGAGGCGGCGGCCTGGGACACCATGGGTGTCGCGCACCACCGCCTCGGACAGCACGACGAGGCACTGGAGGCCTTCGACCACGCGCTCACCCACTACCGAGCCCTCAACGACGCCTCGCTGATCGCCGACACCCTCGTCCACCGGGGAGAAGCCCTCGCCGTCACGTCCCCGCAGGAGGCCCGCCGGTCATGGAACGAGGCACTCGCGATACTCGACGCCCTCGGCCACACCGAGGCCGACAGACTGCGCGAACTGCTGAAGGAACACGACGAGGTCCCCGCGAGGAGCGGACCGGTCACCATCAACATCTGAGGCCGGACGGGCGGCCGTCCAGAGCGTCGCCCCTGGCCAGGCAGGTCGACAGCCGTCAACTGGCTGAGAGGGAATGGGTGCTCCGTCCAGGGTGTCGGGTGTGGGCAGCGGAGACAATTCGCGTCGGTGAACGCCGGGTGGAAGACCGCGCGGGGGTGCACGCTGGCGAGTAGGGGGCGCAGACATGGACAGTCTGGTCGCGGTGCCGCTGGAAGGCGGCGGGGTGGTGTTGTTCGAGGCTGGGCCGGAGGCAGACGGGCCGGTGAAGGCGGGCCGGGCCGGGGACGTGGTTCGGGAGCTGCCGCGGACCTTGCAGGAGTGCCTGGAGCCGGTGACACGTACTGCACGGGCGGTGCTGGACGCGGTGCGGCAGGCGGGGCCGGACGAGGTCGAGGTGGGGTTCGGGGTCAATCTGTCGGCGCAGGCCGGTGCCGTGGTCGTCAGAGGAGAGTCGGGCGTGCATCTGACCGTCCGCGTCCTGTGGCACGACGACAGTTCAGCGGACAACAGCCGGTGAGGGCGCGTCGTGAGGAGCGCGGACCTTCCCGAACCGCGTCCCGGTGACAGGCCGCCCGCTGCCCTGGACGCGGCCACGGGCAGGGCGAGGGGAGACCGGGCGCCGGTGCCGGCCGGGGTGCTGCAGGTGCTGGCGGGCGACGGCACGGTCGTGGGCGCCGGGTTTCTGACCGGGGAAGCGACAGCCGTCACCTGCGCGCATGTGGTGCGCGCGGCGGGAGCCGGCCCCGGTGACCGGGTGGAGGTGGTCTTCCCGCATCTGCCCGCGGCGCCGCGCACGCACGGCCGGGTGCCGGCCGAGCAGTGGCGGTCACCGAGCGAGCAGGACGTGGCGTTTCTGCGGTTGGCAGAGGTGCCGGTGGAGGCCCGGGTGCTGGCGCTGGGGTCGGCGAACCGGTGCCGGGGGCACCGCGTGTACGCGTTCGGATTCCCCGGCCAGGCCCCGCAGGGCGGGCACTTCGGCTACGGGCGGGCCGGTGACCTCCTGCCCGACGGCCCCGGCGGGCAGTTGCTGCAACTGCATGAGGCCAACGACGTGACCACCGGGTTCAGCGGCGGCCCGGTCGTCGATGAGGTGACCCACCTGGTGGTCGGCATGGTCACCTCCATCACCGCCCCGGACGCCCACCTCAAAGGCCTCGGCATGGCCTACGCCACGCCCACCGAGGTGCTGCGGCAGGTGCAGCCGGGCCTGGCCGTCCAGCAGATACACCCCTACCGCGGGCTGGAGCCGTTCACCGCCGACGACGCCCGCTTCTTCTTCGGCCGCGACGACGCCATCCACACGGTGCTGGCCGAACTCGGCCGACAACGGCGGCTGCTGCTTCTCCTGGGCCCCTCCGGCGCAGGCAAGTCCTCCCTCATCCAGGCCGGGGTACTGCCCGCCCTGGCCCGCGGTGCGCTGCCGGGCAGCGACCGCTGGCTGCCTCTCATGGTCCGCCCGGGTGAGGACCTGTCCGGCGAACTTCAACGCGCCGGCCTGCCTGACGTCCATCGCGGCCTGCTGCCGGCCATACAGCACCGCCTGGACGGCGATCCGGCACACGACCGGCTGCTGCTGGTGATCGACCAGTTCGAAGAACTCCTCACCCAACCCGACCCCACCAGCTCCCACCAGCACGCAGGCCCTGCCCACGACTTGGCCGTGACCGCCCGGGCGCCTGCCCCGTGCAGCATTCTTCTGATCATGCGGGACGACTTCTACCCCCGCCTGGCCGCCACCGCACCGCAGATCCTCCAGGCCGCGGCCCCCGCACTGCTCAACATCCCCGCCAGCGTCACCCTGCCCGACCTGCGGGCCATCATCACCCGCCCCGCCCAGGAAGCCGGCGCACGCCTCGAAGACGGTTTGGCCGAACGCATCATCACCGACATCCTCGCCACCACCGCCGACCACCAAGCCCCCGTCACGCTGCTTGCGCCCCTGGAACTCGCCCTCGCCCAGCTCTGGCAGCGTCTCGACGACAACGGCCGACTCACCCACCACGCCTACCAGCACATCGGCGCCGTCACCGGCAGCCTCACCACTTGGTGCAACACCGCCCTCAGTGAACTACCGGCCGATCACCGGCCCACCGCGCAACGTCTCTTGACCGCCCTGGTCCGCCCCGCCGACGACACCCTCGCCATCCCCGCCACCCGCCAGCACGTCCCCCTCACCCGGCTGCGCGCCCTCAGCGCCGACCCGGCAGCACCGGCCCCGGCGCGGGACGCGGCCTTCGACACGGTGCTGGCCACCCTGACCCGCCACCGCGTCATCACCACCCGCACCCCACCCCGCTCCAGCAACACCCGGACCGACACGCACGAGGAACCCGTCGCCGAACTCATCCACGACGCCCTCCTGCGCGACTGGGGCGACCTGCGCGACTGGACCGCCCAGGACCAGCGCTTCCAGAACTGGCTGCACCGCACCACCGAACACGCCGCCCGCCACACCCGCAGCCGCCTGCCCGCCGACCTGCTCACCGGCAGCGCCCTCCAGGAAGGCCTGGACTGGGCCCGGCAACGCATTCTGCCGACCGACCTCACCACGTTCCTGGCCGCGAGCCACAAGCAGCAGCGAACCGCAGCCCGCCGCACCCGCCGCGTCAACATCGTCCTGGCCGGCCTGCTCGCTCTGGCGCTGCTCGCCGCGGGCACCGCCTTCTGGCAGCGCCAGAGCGCACTCGATGCCCAGCACGCCGCCGTCAAGGCACAGCGCACGGCCCAGTCGAGGCAACTGGCCGCCCAGTCCAACGCCCTGTTCGACACCGACCCCGACCTGGCATCCCTGCTGGCCGTTGCCGCCTACCGGACAAGTCCCACCAGGGAAGCCGTCACCAGCCTGTACGCGGCAGCGGACTCCCCCCTCCGCTACCGCCTCACCGGCCACAAGGGGGGAGTGAGCGCGTTGGCGTTCAGCCCGGTGGGACGAGTCCTGGCCGGCGGCGGCTACGACGACGACAAGGTGCGGTTGTGGGATCCCGCGACCGGGCGTCTTCGCCGCACCCTCTCAGGTCAACGGGACGGTACGGCCGCGGTGGCGTTCAGCCCCGACGGACGCGTCTTGGCCAGCAGCGGCCAAGACGGCACGGTGCGGTTGTGGAATCCTGCCACGGGGAGTCTGCGCCGCACGCTCTCCGGCCACGGTGCTTCTCCACTGGCGTTCAGCCCGGACGGGCGCACTTTGGCCGGCGGCGGCTACGACGACGACAAGGTGCGGTTGTGGGATCCCGCGACGGGGCGTCTTCGCCGTACCCTCTCCGGGCATCGGGACGGTATATCCGCGGTGGCGTTCAGCCCGGACGGGCGCACCTTGGCCGGTGGCGGCTACGACGACAAGGTGCGGTTGTGGGATCCCGCGACGGGGCGTCTTCGCCGTACCCTCTCCGGGCATCAGGACGGTACAACCGCGGTGGCGTTCAGCCCCGATGGGCGCACCTTGGCCGGCGGCGGCTACGACGACAAGGTGCGGTTGTGGGATCCCGCGACCGGACGTCTTCGCCGCACCCTTTCAGGTCATCAGGACGGTACATCCGCGGTGGCGTTCAGCCCCGACGGACGCACCTTGGGCAGCGGTGGATTCGACGACAGAGTACGACTGTGGGATCCCAGGTCCGGCCAGCTGCTTCGGGACCTCGTCGGACACAAAGGTGCTGTCTCCGCTCTGGCCTTCAGTCCCGACGGACGCACCCTGGCCAGCGGCGGTGATGGGGACGGTGCGGTACGAGTGGTGGGCCAGATGGCGGGTCCCATCCTCATCAGTCACGAGGGTGTCATTTCCGCGGTGGCGTTCGACCGTGCGGGGCACACCCTGGCCTGCAGCCTGCCTGACGACCTGGAGGGCAAGGCGTGGTGGTGGAACTCCGCGTCCGGCCACTGGCGGGCCCTCGCCGGTCAAAGGGTGACACTGCCCGGGGTGGTGTTCAGTCTTGACGGGCAGTCCCTTGCCAGCGGTGGTTACGAGGACGGCAAGGTGCGGTTGTGGGACCCCGTGACGGGGCGTCTCCGCCGTACCCTCACCGGCGACGCGGAGGGAGTGGATGCGCTGGCGTTCAGTGGTGACGGGCGGTCATTGGCCGTCGGCGGCTATGAGGGCAAGGTCTGGTTGTGGGACCCGGTGACCGGGCGTCTCCGCCGTACCCTCACCAGCCACGAGGAGGGGGTGGCCGTGCTGGCGTTCAGTGGTGACGGGCGGTCTTTGGCCGTCGGCGGCTACGACGGCAGGGTCCGGTTGTGGGACCCGGTGACGGGGCGTCTCCGCCGCACCCTCACCAGCCAGCAGGGCGGAGTGTTCGCGGTGGCGTTCAGCCCGGACGGGCGCACCCTGGCCGGCGGCGGCTACGACGGCACGATCCGGCTGTGGGACTCCCGGACCGGCCGACTCCTGCGCACCCTTGCCGGCCCCCAGCAACGCGGCGTGCTCGCGGTGGCGTTCAGCCCCGACGGGCGCACCCTGGCCAGCGGCGGCTACCAGGACGGCCCGGTGCGGCTGTGGGACTTCGAAACCGGCCTCTGGCGTACGCTCACCGGTCACCAAGGCGGCGTGCTCGCGCTGGCGTTCAGCCCGGACGGGCGCATTCTGGCCAGTGGCAGCCGTGATGGCACGGTGCGTCAATGGAAGGTGGGGCCACCGAGCAGAGCCGCAGCGCTCGACAAGATCTGTAAGAGCGTCGGCCGGGATCTCAGCGCGGACGAGAAGGCGGCTTACCTCGCAGGACAAGCAGTCGAGCCGGTGTGTGCTCGGGACGCGACGCACGGTCCGGGCTGAGTGAGTGGCTCTCTCGGGGATCTGCCGTTCCGTCCGAGCGCCGGTCGACCGCATGCGGATCAACCAGGCCGGCTCAGGCGGTCCGCTTTCCCCGTCTTGTATCGAGGGTTTGACACAACGCTCCGGCAGGAGCCATCTTGTACCCAACGATTGGTACAAGCTCGTTCGGGGGATCTCAGATGCTCGACACCGTCCCACTGCAGTCCCGGATCCTCGATCACGCCGACCACTACGCCCGTTGGTCCGGGCTGGCCATCGGGATCGTGGCCGCGCAGCATCTGATCATGATGAACAGCGGTGACATCGCGCTGCCCTTGGTGTTCGCCATCACCGCCTTCGGGCTGTGCGCGGTCGGCGGTGTGCTGCTCGGCGACGCCTTCACCCTGCGTCCGCAGGAGGCGGTACGCACCGCGAGTCTCGCCCCGCGCCTGATCCGCGACCAGGTGCCGCCGCGGATGGCGCCCCTGCTCCTTCTGCAGGCGGCGATCCTGGTGGCCCTGCTGGTGACGGGCGCGGTCACGGCCTCCTCCGTCGTCGACCGGCCCGACAGAGCGGGGAGCGTCATCAACGTCACCTGCGAGGGGATCCGTACCTCCCTCGGCCCCTGGCCCGGCCTGTACTACAGCGGCCCGATGTTCGCCGCGCTCGCGGTGGCGACCCCCGTCTGCGTCTGGGCCCTGCGCCGCATCGCGGACGGCACGGGCGACGAACAGCAGCGCCGCGACCGCGCGTGGGCCGTCACCGGAGCCTGGGGGCTGCTGGTGTCCAGCCAGGTGCTGCTCGTCGTACTGATGCTGTTCGTCGCGCTCACGGACAAGACCTGCGCGGGCCCGCTGGGCGCGATCACCCTCGTGGCGATCTGCCCCCTCGGTCTGCTGGGCATGTTCTGCTTCGGATGGTCCCTGGCCACCGTGGTGGCACCCAGGGCCGTCGACGACGAGCCGGCGTACGAGGGGACTTCTGGCGATGAGTGACCCCGTCGTCCGCGTCGACACCACCGGGCAGGTACCTCCGTACGAGCAGATCCGCGCCCAGTTGGCCGCGCTGATCCGCACCGGCCGACTGGCGGAGGGGGAGCGGCTGCCGACCGTGCGCCAGCTCGCCACCGACCTCGGGCTGGCGCCGGGCACCGTGGCCCGCGCCTACCGCGAACTGGAGGCCGCCGAGCTGATCCGGACCCGCCGTGGCGCCGGCACCAGGGTCGCGCCGCTCCCGCCGGACACGTACGCGCACGACGCCGGCCGACTCACCACGCTGGCGCGTGACTTCACTTCCGCCGCCCGGGCGCTCGGCGCGGACACGGAGGACATCCTGACCGCGGTCCGTGACGCCCTCGAACCCGGATCCCCCTCCTCTCCGCCCGCACCCGGAAGCGGAAGCGCGACGCGCGGTCACAGGACGGCGGACGTCGCCACCACGGTCGTGCAGCGGCTGCCCGGGGGAGCGGCAGGGTGAAGGCGGCGGCGGTCGCCGTCGTGCGAGTGACCTGTGCGTAGCCAAGTGCGTAGCTACTGATCACCTTTCAGGTAGCGGGTGATCATGGCGGCCAGTTCCCTCTCCAGTCTCCCGACCTCGATGGGGTGCGGGCTCGCCATGAGCTTGTGGGTGTTCATCTCCACCGTCCCCACGACGAGTTCCGCGGCCATGTCGAGATCCTCCACCCGGACGTCCGGATGCCGGGCGAGCACGTCGCGTATCTGCCGCACCCGGTCCTTGCCGTGCCGCTCCATCGCTTCGATCAGTTCGCCGGAGACCGGTGCTTCCTCGATCATCATCCGCAGGAGCTGCGGGTCGTCGCGATGGTGGTCGATCGCGTCGCGGACCAGGGCCAGCACCGCTTCCTTCAGGCTGCCGGGGGACAGGTCCAGCTCGTCGGCCCCCGTCCAGCCACCGCGGTCGATGTGACGGACCAGCAGCTTGGCGAGGATGGCGTCCTTGTTCGGGAAGTACTGGTACAGCGAGCCGATGGACACGCGGGCGTGCTCGGCGATGCGGTTGGTGGTGCCTGCTGCGTAGCCGTACTCGCCGAAAACGTGAGCAGCGGCGCTCAGGATGCGCTCACGGGTGAGTTCGGCGCGCACCTGCCGAGGCGTTCGACGTGGGGTGATGCGGCGTTCGTCGGAGGGCATCCGGCGGTCCTTCCGGGCGGCGGAAAGCGAGTAGCCAAGAGGTGAGCTTTTACTCAGAATAGTGCCATGACCTGCGCAAACAAGCGAAGCCCGATCGTCTGAGCGCATCCGTGATCCCGTACGGGGCCGCGGTGTACCCGAGCGGGACGTCTCCTCCCATGGCTACTGGCTACTGGCTACTGGCGACTGGGCCGGTCCACCCCGGCCGAAAAGGACTCCCATGCAGCAGCACACACTCCGGCCGGACCCCTTGCGCCGGCTCTCGTCCGTTGCCGAGGTCGAGACGGTCGTCGGCCGTCCGGCGGCGATCATCATGCGCAAGCAGATCGGCGTCCTCGACGCGGGCTGCCGAGACGTACTGGCCCACAGTCCGGTCGCGGCCTTCGGTCACCGGCGCGCCGACGGCACCGCCCGGACCACCTTCGTCGGCGGGGCGCCCGGGTTCGCGCGCGTCCACTCCGAGAAGCGGTTCTCCTTCCGCGTTCCCGGTCCGGCCGTCGCGCCCGGTCCGGTCTCGCTGTTCTTCCTGCTGCCCGGCGTGGGCGAGGTACTGCGCGTCAACGGCACGGCGTCCGCCCTCAAGGGCGGGGAGACGGCCGTGGACGTCACCGAGGCGTACGTGCACTGCGCGCAGGCCGTGATCCGCTCCGGCCTGTGGGAGCCGCCCGCCCCGTTCCCGGCGGCCGAGCCGGTGGTGGGAGAGGGCCCGCTGACCGGCCCCGGCGTGAGCGACTTCCTGGCCGCCTCGCCCTTCCTGGCACTCTCCACCTGGGACACGGACCACGGCGGCGACACCAGCCCGCGCGGGGACCGCCAGGCCGTCGCGCGCATCCTGGACGGCCGCACCCTGGTCCTCGCCGACCGCAGGGGGAACAAGCGCGCGGACAGCCTGCACAATCTGCTGCAGGACGACCGGCTCTCCCTCGCCGCGCTCGTCCCCGGCCGCAGCGGCGTACTGCACGTCCACGGGCGAGGCGCGATCACGGACGACGCCGCGCTGCTGGGGACGCTGGCGCTGCGCGGGACGCCCCCGCAGCTCGCACTCCTCATCGACGTGGAGTACGCCGAGGTGAGCGGCAACGAAGCGGTGTCGGGCGCACGGCTGTGGACGCCCGACGCACGGACCGGCCACGGCCCGGCACCCGACATGATGGCGCTCGGCGGCGCCCATCTGGCCGCCAACTCGGCCGAGTCCGGGGGTGGATCGGCATGGCTGATCAAGCTCGTCACCTCCCTCCCCGGCGTGAGCCGCCTCCTGCGCAAGGTCGCCGACCGGGCCTACGTCTCCGGACTGCGCAAAGAGGGGTACGACGACGTCCGCGCCCCCGCCCCCCAGGGCGACGCCCTCCGAGGTGCCACTCACGTCGCAGCGGTGGAGGCCCCGCTGCGGCCTGTGCGGGTCCGCGAGATACGGCAGGAGACACCCACCGCCCGAACCCTGGTCCTTGAGGACGCGACCGGCCGGGCCGAGCCGTTCGACTTCCGCCCCGGCCAATTCTTCACGCTGGTCACGGACTTGGAGGGCGTGCCGGTACGACGTGCCTACTCGGCCTCCTCCGTCCCCGGCGCGACGCACCTGGAGCTCACCGTCAAGCACGTGGAGGGCGGCCGTTTCTCCACGCACGCCCACCGCGGCCTGCGTACCGGGGACCACCTCGCGGTACGCGGCCCCTCCGGCACCTTCCACGCCCCGGCGCGGGCGCCCGGCGACCTGGCGCTCATCGCGGCGGGCAGCGGCATCACCCCCATGATGAGCATGATCCGAACTCACCTCTCCGATCCTGGAGCGGTCGGCGGAATCCATCTGCTCTACAGCAGCCGGGGTCCCGAAGACGTCATCTTCGGCGACGAGTTGACCCGTATGGAGAAGGACTGTCCGGAGCGACTGACGGTCACCCACGTCTTCTCCCGCCGCGACGGCCGGCTCGGCACCGAGGGCGTCCGCCGGTGGGTGACCGGCCTGGCCCTGTCCGACGGCGCACACCACTACGTCTGCGGCCCCGAAGCGCTGATGGACACCGTGCAGGACGTCCTGCGGCGTCTCGGCGTGCCGGACGAACGCATCCACCAGGAACGCTTCGCCGGTGGCGTGGCCGCTCCCGCCGCCGCGGCACCCCAGGAGATGAGAGTCGAGAACGAGGGGACCCTCGTCGGGACCACCGTGGTCGAGCCGGGCCAGACACTGCTCGACGCCGGACTCGCCGCAGGACTGCGGATGCCCTACTCCTGCACGGTCGGCACCTGCGGCGAGTGCATGGCGCGCATCCGCGGCGGCGAGGTCACGCAACCCGAACACACCTGCCTCACACCCGAGCAGAAGGCCGAGGGGTACGTGCTGACATGCGTCGGCTGCCCCCTGTCGAAGGTGACGCTCGACCTCGCCGATCCGGCGGACGCGTAGGGACGCAGGCGGCCCGGACCGCCTCGACGACCTGGCGCCGGCCCGGCTCCGGCAGGCCGCCGGGGCCGTCCGCCACCGAGGACGCGTCCGCTGTCACCGGGCGCTGATCCGCTACCGTCGCGGACGGATCCGCACCCGTCGCGGACGGGTTTCCACCCATCGCGGACGGATCAGCACCCGCCGCGGACGGATCCGCACCCGCCGAGAGCAGATCCGCGACCGCCATGGACACCGCGCAAGGAGCCGCACGATGCACACCCGCACCCTCGGTCAAGGCCTTGAGGTCTCGGCGATCGGCCTCGGCTGCATGGGCATGTCCCAGAGTTACGGTCCCAACCCCGGCGACCGCGCGGACATGATCGGCGTGCTCCGCGCCGCCGTCGACCGCGGCATCACCTTCTTCGACACCGCCGAGGTCTACGGCCCCTACGTCAACGAGGAACTCGTTGGTGAAGCCCTCGCCCCGGTACGCGACCAGGTCGTCCTCGCGACCAAGTTCGGGTGGCGCATCGAGGACGGTGCGCCGGCCGGGCTCGACAGCCGCCCGGAGCAGATCAGGCGTGTCGCGGACGCCTCGCTGCGCCGCCTGCGCACGGACACGATCGACCTGTTCCACCAGCACCGGGTCGACCCGGACGTCCCGATCGAGGACGTGGCCGGGGCGGTCGCGGAACTCGTACAGGCGGGCAAGGTACGCCACTTCGGGCTGTCCGAGGCGGGCGCGGCGACGATCCGCCGGGCGCACGCCGTGCATCCCGTGACCGCCGTGCAGAGCGAGTACTCCCTGTGGACCCGCGACCCCGAGCCCGAGGTGCTGCCCGTGCTCGCCGAACTCGGCATCGGGTTCGTGCCGTTCAGCCCGCTCGGCAAGGGCTTCCTCACCGGCACCGTGGACACCGCGACCGCGTTCACCGAGGGGGACATCCGGACCACCATCCCGCGGTTCCAGCAGGACAACCTCGCGGCCAACCAGGCCCTCGTCGACCACGTTGCCGCACTCGCCCGCGCCCGCGGGGCGACGCCCGGCCAGGTCGCGCTGGCCTGGCTGCTCGCCCGGCATCCCTGGATCGTCCCGATCCCCGGCACCCGGCGGGTGGAACGCCTGGAGGAGAACGCGGGCGCGGCCCAGGTCGCCCTGTCCGCCGACGACATCGCGGACCTCGACGCCACGGCGGCCCGCATCGGCGTGCACGGCGACCGCTACAACGCCATGCACCTGGGACTCGTCGGAAAGTGAGCCGGCGTCCGCCGACGGGCCGCCGCGCAATGCTGCGAAAACCCGTTGGCGGGCCGCGGTGGCCACTGCTATTTTTCCGGAGGCCGTGCGAGAGAACGAGGAGGTGGTACCCGTGACATCACTGTCGACGTGGGTGCTCTCCTCCGGGGTCACGGTCGGGCGATAGATCGTCCGGGAGCGCCGTTCAGCAGCACTCCCGAAAGGCCCGACCATGCGTGATACGACCATGCGTGACACAACCAGGCACGACATGACCCTGCACTTCACGTCCGAGCAGCGCCTCGACGACGGCGTCCTCGCTTGCGAATTCACCCTCGGCGAGATCCCCGGCACCCTGTGGACGCCCGGATCCGCTGGGTCCGCTGGATCAGCCGCACCTGCCCCGCTGATCCTGATGGCCCACAACAACGGCCTGCCCAAGAGCGACGCCCGGCTGGCGGCCCGGGCCCGGCACTCCGTGGCGCGCGGCTACGCGGTCGCCTCCATCGACGCGGCCGGATGCGGTGACCGGCCACGTTCCGCCGCCGACGAGCAGGCCCGCGCCGACCTCCGACGGGCGCTGCAGGCCGGGGAGCCGGTCGACGAGCTCTTCGAGTCCCTCGTCGGCCCGCTGGTCGACAAGGCGGCCCCGGAATGGCGGACCACCCTGGACGCCCTCCTGTCGCTGCCGGAGATCGGCGGCCCGGTCGGGTACTCGGGGTGGACCGCGCTCGGCATCCGGCTGGCGGTGACCGAACCGCGTATCGCGGCCGCCGGTTTCTTCGCCGGGGGATTCGTGCCCCACGCCCAGCGGGAGGAAGCCCGGCAGGTCACCGTCCCGCTGCTGCTCCTGCTGCAGTGGGACGACGAGGGAAACCCCCGGCAACGGGCCCTGGACCTGTTCGACGCCTTCGCGACCAAGGAGAAGACATTGCACGCCAACATGGGCGGCCACACCGGCACCCCATGGTTCGAGGGGGAGGACGCAGGCCGGTTCTTCGACCGACACCTGAAGTGAGTCCCGGCGTCGAGTAGCGCTCTCCGTCCGTCGTGGCCGGTCGCGCGGTTCCCGGCGCCCCTGAAAAGGCGCTAGAACGCGCCGACCGGTTCGGGGCGGCGGGTCAGCAGGCGCAGGCAGGCCACCGGGCGGTCGCGTACGGGGCGGCGGGTGACCGTGGCGCCGCGGGTCGTCACCGATTCCAGGCGCTGGTGGTGCAGGTCCAGGATGAAGCGCATCAGCCGCCGGTGTTCGTCCGAGCAGTGGTCCAGCAGCACGCCCGCCTCCCGGAGCGTGGCCCGTGCGGTGCGGGCGGTGGCCGCGACCAGCGCGCGTACCCCGGGCAGGTCGCGGCCCTGCTCCAGGTCCTCGCGCGTGATGTCGTACCGGTCGAGATCGCTGGCCGGCAGGTACAGGCGCCCGCCGCGCAGGTCCTCGTGCAGGTCGGTCAGGATGTCGGTCCGCTGGGCCGCGTCGGCGAACAGCCGGCAGGCGGCGGCGAACTCGGCGCTGCCGCCGCCCTGATGGGCCAGCCCTGAGGTGATCATCAGGAACGGCCAGGTCAGCTGTTCCACGTACCGCTGGTAGTCGGCCTCGGTGGCGAAGCCGGGGAAGTCGAGGTCGATCCGCGCGCCGTCCAGGTACGAGTCGACCCAGCGGCGCGGCAGCTCACGGGCGGCGGCGGTGTTCAGGAACGCGCGCAGCAGGGGGTGCTCGGCGCTCTTGGAGTCCAGCGCCGTACGTACCTGCGCGTCCCACGCGTCGTAGCGCCGGGTGCGTTCCTCGACCGTGCCGCGGTCGCAGACGTCGTCGGTGTAGGAGGCGAACGCGTAACCGGCGAGGACATGGGGCTGATGGTCCGCGGGCACCATCAGCCGCACCGCCAGATAGCCGGCCGGCTCCCGCCGCCGCATGAACCGCGCGACCTTCATGTAGTCGTCGCGCAGTTCGCCACCCACCTCGGCCGCTTCCAGACTCCTCCGCCAGGTCCGCACGTTCCGCTCTCCTGAGACTGCCGGTCTTCAACCACCGAAGCGACGCACGCTACCAGCCACGTGATCTTCGGCGGACGGCAGGTCCGGACGGCAGGTCCCGGCGGGAGGCCCGGGCGGCGGCTCCACGACGTCAGCGGCGCCTGCGCAGGGTGTACGCGGCGCCCGCCGTGATCAACAGGCCCGCCGCGCCGCCCGCCACCAGAGGCAGCGCCGGGGCCCGGTCGTCGTCGGACGTGGCGGAGGAGACCGCCTCGCCGGGATCACTGGTCACCGTCTCCGACGGCTGCGGGGGAGCGCTCGTCACGTCGGCCGGTGACTTCGACGGGGAGGGCGCGGCACTGGTCTGCGCCGCCGCGGACTTCGTCGGGGACGCGACCGGCTCGCGCGTCGCCGAACCGCCGGACCCGGCAGCGTCCTTCGCGGCGGGGAAGACCACGTCCGAGCACGAGTAGTACGTGTCCGGCGTGCTCGTGTTCTGCCAGATCGTGTACAGCAGATGACGTCCGGTGCGGTCGGACGGCAGCGTGGCCCTGATCCGGTAGGCGCCGTTCACCAGCGCCGGATCGGTGGCCGTCGCGAACGGCTTGGCCGGCAGATCGGACCACTTGAGCGGCTTCGCCGGGTCGTAGCCCTCCTTGGTCAGGAACAGCTTGAACGTTCCTGTGTGCGGGATCGTCGACGTGTAGGTGAGCGTCATGCCCGCCCCGGCGCTCAGCTTGGTCGAGGGCCAGTCGGCACGCGCCAGGTCGAGGCCCCGGTAGGCGGCGAGGCCACCGCTGCACAGCTTGCCGTCGGGGACGACCTGCCGGTCCCGGCCGTTCACGCCCGCCAGCCGCAGGTTGTCGAAGACGGCGACTCCGGAGGCGGTGGCGGCCCGGCAGGCCGCCGACTGCGCCCGCTGCCCGCCCTCGGGCGAGCAGGCCACCACCCGGCTGACCGGGTCCGTCGGCGCCCCGTGCGCGGCGGCGGGCCCCGCAGCCCCCACCGCGAGCAGGAGCGGGGCCGTCCCGGCGAGGACGACGAGGGCGGCGGTGCGGGGTGCGGTCGTCATGGGCGGAATTCCTCCTGGGACAGCGGGCAGGGGAAGCCCGCTGTCCCTGAAGTACGGGAGAGGCGCAAGGGGCGTTCAACTCCCCCCACGGCCCATGGACAACTCCTCCTCCGCGTCACTGCCTGTGCGGCCGGCTCCCCGTACGGGTGATCAACGCGCGCCGTCCGCCGCCCACCCCGCTGGAATGGACCGTGACCGGACCCGTGACCGGAAGGGACCCGTGACCGCGCCCCCGGACGACTGCCTCGCCCGCAACGAGTGGATCTGCGGCGACTACCTGAGCACCCGCCGCCACATCCTCCTCGACGCGGTCGGCCAGCACCTCCAGCTGACGGTGCTCTCCGTCCTCATCGGCCTGGCGATCGCCCTGCCCCTGGCCGTACTGGCCCGCCGATGGGGCTGGGCCGCGGGCCCGGTGCTCGCCGTCACGACCGTCCTCTACACGATCCCGTCGCTGGCGATGTTCTCGCTGCTCCTGCCGCTGTACGGGCTGTCGGCGGCCCTGGTCGTCGCCGGACTCGTCCTGTACTCGCTGACCCTGCTCGTACGGAACATCCTGGCCGGACTCCGGGCCGTACCCGAGGACACCCGCCAGGCGGCCCGCGGCATGGGATACGGGCCGGTGCGCCTGCTCCTCACCGTCGAGCTGCCACTGGCCCTGCCCGCCGCCATGGCGGGGCTCAGGATCGCCACCGTCTCGGCGGTCTCGCTCGCCACGGTCGGCGCGATCGTCGGCTTCGGAGGGCTCGGCAACCTCATCTACGCGGGCATGAACACCTACTTCAAGGCCCAGGTCCTCACCGCGTCCGTGCTGTGCGTGGTCATCGCGGTCGCCGCCGATCTGCTGCTGCTCGGGATCCAGTGGCTGATCACCCCCTGGACGAGAGCGAGGCGCGGATGAACACCCTCACCGACGCCTGGAACTGGCTCACCGACCCGGCGCACTGGGCGGGCGACGACGGTGTCTGGCACCGGCTCGGCCAGCATCTCGTCCTGACCGTCGTCTGCCTCGTGATCAGCTGTCTGATCGCGCTGCCCGTCGCCCTGGTCCTCGGCCACCTCGGCAGGGGCGGCGCGCTCGCCGTCAACATCTCGAACGTCGGCCGGGCCGTCCCCACCTTCGCCGTCCTGGTCCTGCTGCTGCTCACCCCCCTCGGCGACTGGGGCGAGGGCCCCACCGTCGTCGCGCTCGTCCTGTTCGCCGTACCGCCGCTGCTCACCAACGCGTACGTCGGGATGCGCGAGGTCGACCAGGATGTCGTGCGGGCGGCCCGCGGCATGGGGATGACCGGCCCGCAGCTGCTGTGGCGGGTCGAGGCACCGCTCGCGATGCCGATGATCATGGGCGGGGTGCGGATCGCGGCCGTACAGCTCGTGGCCACCGCCACGATCGCCGCGCTGGCGGGCGGCGGTGGACTCGGCCGGATCATCACCGCCGGGTTCAACCTGGCCAGTACGCCGCAGGTCGTCGCCGGGGCCGTCCTCGTGGCCGTCTTCGCCCTGCTCGTCGAAGGCGTCTTCGAGGCGGCCGAGCGGCTGCTGCCCCGACGGGGCACCCGATGAGGGCGGGGCACGCGATGAGGGCGGTGCACGGGACCAGGTGGGGCGGGGCCCTCGCGGGCGTGCTCCTGCTGCTTCTGCCGACCGCCTGCGCCTCTGGCCCCTCCCTGGAGAACCAGGGCGAGGTCACGGCGCCGCCCGGCGACAGCAGGAACCTGACCATCGGCTCGGCCGGCTTCACCGAGAGCGACCTGCTGGCCACCATGTACGGACTGCTGCTGAACCAGGCCGGCTACAAGACGTCGACGCTCACCGTCGCCAACCGCGAACTGTACGAACCCGCCCTGGAGTCGGGGCAGATCGACGTCGTCGCCGAGTACGCGGCGACCTTCGCGGACTGGCTGAACGCCAAGACCAACGGGGCGGACGCGCCGGCCGTCGGCTCGCCCGACCTCGACGCCACGATGGCCGCACTGCGGAAACTGGCCGCGCCCCGCGGGCTCACCGTCCTCGACCCCGGCAGGGCCGTCGACCAGAACGCCTTCGCCGTCACCCGGGCCTTCGCCCGCGAGCACGACCTGAAGACCCTGAGCGACCTGGGGGCGTCCGGTGTCGCGGTGCGGCTCGCGGCGGGTGACGAGTGCGTCCAACGGCCCTACTGCGAGCCGGGACTGAAGAAGACGTACGGCATCGACGTCACCGGGGTGGACCCCAAGGGCGTCGGCACTACGCAGGCCAAACGGGCCGTGCAGAACGGCCAGGACCAGATGGTGCTGACCACCACGACGGACGCGACCCTCGACGACTTCGGCCTGGTCCTGCTCACGGACGACAAACACCTGCAGAACGCCGACTACATCGTGCCCGTGGTCAACCGCTCGCAGGCGGGCGGCAAGAAAGTCGCGACGGCCCTCGGCAAGCTCAACGGCGTACTGACGACACGGGACTTGGCCTCCATGAACCAACAGGTCGACAGCTGGCGCCGACTGCCCGAGGACGTGGCCCGCACGTATCTGCGGGACCGCGGACTGCTCCCGTAGCGGGACCGTGACGACTGTCGCAGTACTGGTGCGGCGGAACGGCTTCCCGCACCACCCTCGCGTCGGTACACGTCTTACATGGAAAACGGGGGACACCGCCCGACGAGGCGGGAGAAATTATCCGAAATGCTGGTGGGCGCGAGCACGCTCGAAACACCGAAACTGCTCAGCGAAGTGGATTCCGTGTCCCGCGGCGACTACGAGAAGCTGGGCAGAGCGTTCCCGAAGCAGCAGCTGGAACTCCAGCGGCTGTACGGGGTCTCCCAGCGGGCCTTCGAGCAGGAGACCAGGGTCTCGCTGATGGCCACCGTGGAGTACACGCTGCGCAGCGCGCTCGCCTCTCCGCAGCTCGACGACGCCTCGGCCAGGCCCAGCATGGCCGCCTACCTGGACAAGGAGATCGCCGGCATCCGGGCCAGGGTCCGCCAGGACAGAGCGGTGGCCGTCAGCCGCGGGCTCAACGTCGGGCTCTCCAGCGGACTGCTGATCAGCTGCGTGCTGCTCGGCCTCCCGCTGATGGCGGGCGCGTGGGGATGGCTCGCGGACGTGGGAATCACCCTGAGCTGCAGTGACCGCTGGACGCTCATGGGCGTCTTCCTGAGCGGTGGCGCCGGGGCGTTCGGCGCGGTGTTCAGCGTGCTGGCGCGGCTGCGCAACAGCGGGGACGAACTGACCCGCCGCAAGACCAACGGACACAGCGCGGCCGTCGTGCCGGGCCAGATGTCCCGGAGCATGCGGCACGAGGGCGTCTACCGCGTGGTCATCGGCTGGGTCCTCGGTATCGCCGTGTTCCTGCTGCTGAGCGCGGAGTTCGTCCAGGTGATCGAGATACCGGCCGCCACGGCCGACATCTGCGGCGGCAGCGAGGGGGTGAACACCTCGTTCTGGGTGTTCTGGTGCGCCATCGGCTTCCTGTCGGGCTTCAACGAACGCTGGGCCTTCGGACTGCTGAACCGCTCCTCCCGTTCCTACGGCGCGGACCGGACGGGCGACCCGGGCGACTCACGCGACGCGGACGACACGGGCGACCCGGCGGATACGGGCGGCACACCAGGTACGGGCGCCACCGCGAGCACGGGAGGCGCGGACAGCCGCAGGAGGACCAGGGCTCAGGCGTCCGCCACCGAGTCGAAGTCCACCTGACCCCGCGGCACACCGAGCGCGTCCGCGTCCACCGAGCGGCGCAGCGCCTCGTGCAGCTTCGCCGGAGTCAGTACGCCGAGGAAGCGCGCCCCGTCGAGCACCGCCACCCACCCGGCGTCGTGCTGGAGCATCACGCCGAAGGCCTGCTTGAGCGGGGCGCCCACCGGCACCCAGGAGTTCATCCGATGGACGAGGGCGGCCACCGTACCGCCCCCGGCCAGCGCCTCGGCGCCCACCCAGCCGTGCAGATCGCCGTCCGCGTCCAGGACGACCGCCCAGCGCGCACCCTCCGCGCGCAGTCGTTCCGCGGCTCGCCCGGCGGGCTCGTCGAGACGTACGACCGGCGGCTGCTCCAGGTCGTCGGGCTCGATCTCGGTGACCGACAGCCGCTTCAGGCCCCGGTCGGCGCCCACGAACCCCGCCACGTACGGGGTCGCCGGGGTGCCCAGCACCGCCCCGGGCGTGTCGTACTGCTCGATGCGGCCCTGTCCGTACACGGCGATGCGGTCGCCGAGCCGGACGGCCTCCTCGATGTCGTGCGTGACCAGCAGCACCGTCTTGCGCACGGCCGCCTGCATGCGCAGGAACTCGTCCTGCAACTGCTCCCGCACCACCGGGTCGACCGCCCCGAAGGGCTCGTCCATCAGCAGGACGGGCGGGTCGGCGGCCAGCGCCCGCGCCACGCCGACCCGCTGGCGCTGGCCGCCCGAGAGCTGGTCCGGATAGCGGGGGCCGAACGTCTTCGGGTCCAGGCCGACCAGGTCCAGCAGTTCGGCGGCCCGCGCCCGCGCCTTCGCCCTCTTCCAGCCGACGAGGGTGGGCACGGTCGCCGTGTTGTCGAGGACCGTCCGGTGCGGGAAGAGGCCCACCTGCTGGATGACGTAACCGATCCGCCGGCGCAGCCGCACCGGGTCGACCGTCGCGATGTCCTCGCCGTCGACCAGGATGCGGCCCGAGGTCGGCTCGATGAGCCGGTTGACCATCATCATGGTCGTCGTCTTGCCGCAGCCGGACGGGCCCACGAGCGTGACGAGTTCGCCCTCGGACACCTCGAAGGAGAGCCCGTCCACCGCGGTCGTACCGTCCGGATAGCGCTTGGTGACCTGTTCGAACCGGATCATGCCCTCACGCTAACCGCGTCGGTCACTCCCCGCTCACTCTGCGCTCACCAGCACCACCTCAAGGGTGCGCGGACCGTGCACCCCCTCGACCCGGTCGAGTTCGATGTCACTGGTGGCGGACGGACCCGAGATCCAGGTCAGCGGACGGGCCGGGTCGAGGCGCTCCAGGCCCTGGGGCACGGAGGACACCACCTGGTCGGGGACGCGTACGACGCAGATGTGATGGTCCGGGACCAGCGTGATCCGGCGGCGCCCCTGGTCCACGCTCCCGTCCAGCACGATGGTGCCGGTCTCGGCGATGGCGACGGCACACGCCGTGACCACGCTGTCGACGCGGTCCAGTTCGTCCGGGGTGTTCGTGGCGGAGTCGGGCACCCGGGTGACCTCGGTGGCCGCGAGCCACGCCGGGTCCAGGCCCGTCGGTACGCAGACCGCCGCCGAACCCCGTTCCGCCAGCAGCCGGGCGATCGTCGCCGCCAGCTCGCCTGCCGTGCAGCGGTGCACGAGCGCCCGGTAGTCCGCCAGGTTCTCCGCCAGCAGATCCACCGTCTCGGCGACACTCCGGTGGCCGTGCTCGCGCAGATACGGGCGCGCGAAGGCCTGGTCGTACGGCGTGTCGTCCTGCGGCACATCGGCCAGCGCGCGCCGCACCCGGGCCAGGATCAGGTCCCTGCTGCTCACTTCGTGGTGTCCTTTCCGTCCTGGGACCCGCCCCGGGTCCGCTGCCACCAGTCGCGGAACGGCTCCGCCGGAACCGCGGGCAGCGACCGGGTCTCGCTCCACGCCTTGCCGGGTCCCGGCAGCGTCCGCGGATGGAAGCGGCGGGTGCGGGACGCCATCCGCTGGCCGGTGCGCAGTGCGCCCGGACGGCTGAACGCCCACCGCGCGGCGCGCATCGCCGCCCGCTCGGCGGCATGCCCCTTCGCGGGCTTGACCATGACCTTGGCGCCCTCGCGGGTCACGGCACCGCCCTGCACGACCCGTTCCCGCAGATGCACCAGCACCTCCGGGATGTCGATCGCCACCGGGCACACGTCGTAGCAGGCACCGCACAGCGAGGACGCGTACGGCAGCGAGGCGTCGATCTCGCTCTCGGTGCCCCGCAGTTGAGGGCTGAGGATCGCGCCGATGGGGCCCGGGTAGACCGAGCCGTACGCGTGGCCGCCCGCCCGCTCGTACACCGGGCAGACATTGAGACACGCCGAGCAGCGGATGCAGCGCAGCGCCTGGCGTCCCACCTCGTCCGCCAGCGTGTCGGTGCGCCCGTTGTCGATGAGCACCAGATGGAAGTCCCGCGGCCCGTCCTCGTCCGTGGTGCCCGTCCATGTCGAGGTGTACGGGTTCATGCGCTCGGCCGTCGAGGAGCGGGGGAGGGTCTGGAGGAAGACCTCCAGGTCCTGCCAGGTCGGCACGATCTTCTCGATGCCGACGACCGAGATCAGTGTCTCGGGCAGGGTCAGACACATCCGGCCGTTGCCCTCGGACTCCACCACGACCAGGGTGCCGGTCTCGGCGACCATGAAGTTGGCCCCGGACACACCGACCTTGGCGCGCAGGAACTTCTCCCGCAGGTGCAGCCGGGCCGCGTCGGCCAGTTCGGCGGGCGTGTCGGTCAGGCCCTCGGGCGCCGGGCGGCCCCACTCGCTCATCTCGCGCGCGAAGATCTCGCGGATCTCGCCGCGGTTGCGGTGGATGGCCGGGACGAGGATGTGCGAGGGCCGGTCCTTGCCCAACTGCACGATCAGCTCGGCGAGATCGGTCTCGTAGGCGTTGATGCCCTCGGCCTCAAGGGCTTCGTTCAGCCCGATCTCCTGCGTGGCCATCGACTTGACCTTGACGACCTCGCTCTCCCCGGTCGCCTTCACGAGGTACGTGACGATGCGGTTGGCCTCGTCCGCGTCGGCGGCCCAGTGCACGGTGCCGCCTGCCGCCGTGACCGACTCCTCCAACTGCACGAGGTAGCGGTCCAGATGACGCAGTGTGTGGTCCTTGATCTGCTTGCCGGCCTCGCGCAGCTCGGCCCAGTCGGAGACCTCCGCGACCGCGTTCGCGCGCTTGGCGCGGATGGTGTGCGTGGCGTGCCGCAGATTGCCGCGCAGGGTCTGGTTGTGGACGGCCTCGTGCGCGGCCTTCGGAAAGGCCGGCATCCCGACGAAAGTTCCACCGCTCATGCCCGCTCCTCCTCCGTGCTCGCCAGGATCTCCGCGATGTGCACCGGGCGCATGCCCGTCCTGAGCCGGGTCATGGTGCCGCCGATGTGCATGAGACAGGAGTTGTCCGCGGCGCACAGCACGTCGGCGCCCGTCGACTGGGCGTTGCGGACCTTGTCCGCGCCCATCGCCGCCGAGACGTCGGAGTTCTTCAGGGCGAAGGTGCCGCCGAAGCCGCAGCACTCGTCGGCGCCCGGCAACTCCCTGAGCTCAAGTCCCCTGACGGACTGGAGCAGTCGGCGCGGGCGGTCGCCGAGACCGAGACTGCGCAGGCCGTGGCAGGTGGGGTGGTAGGTGACGGTGTGCGGGTAGTAGGCGCCCACGTCGGTCACCTTGAGCACGTCCACCAGGAACTCGGTCAGCTCGTACGTCTTCGGTACGACCGGTGCGAGGGTGGTCGCGAGGCCGTCGCCGCGGCCCTCCGCGCGGGCCCGCTCGCCCATCCGGGGGTACAGCTCGCGGACCATCGCACCGCACGAACCGGAAGGGGTCACGATCGCGTCGTACTCGCCGAACACATCGGAGAAGTGCCGGGCCAGGGGTTCGGCCTCGTGGCGGTATCCGGTGTTGTAGTGCGCCTGCCCGCAGCAGGTCTGCGCCATCGGGAAATCGACGTCGACGCCCAGCCTGGTCAGCAGCTTCACGACGGCTCGGCCTGTGTCCGGGTAGAGCGTGTCGTTGACACAGGTCAGGAACAGGGCGACACGCATCGCGGCTCCTATAGATCATTCATCGGATGGGTATACGGTACGCGGCGGTTGGCTTTGCCGTAATGAGGTGCGCCGGCCGTGGTTTTCGGGTGCGGGCCCGTCGTGGCCGGCCGCGCAGTTTCCCGCGCCCCTGACGGGGCCTGGTGGTGGGCGCCTGCTGCCATGGTGCGGCGGTGACTGAGGGGGCCGAGGTTCATTTCATCGGCCGCTCAGACGGGACTCGGCCGCCTGCCATGCCTCCGTCGTGCCCTGCGGCTCGTAGCGGGTCAACGGCTGTGTACGGGCCAGTAGCGCGCGCATCTCCGTGCGGTCGCCCGCCTGGCCGTTCGCCCGGGCCTGGACCAGGACGTTGCCCAGGGCCGCTGCCTCCGGGGGACCTGCCACGACCGGGAGACCGCAGGCGTCGGCGGTGAGGCGGCACAGCAGGGCGTTGCGGGCCCCTCCGCCCACGATGTGCACGACGTCGACCGGATGGTCGGCCAGTTCCTGCGCCTGGAGGACCGCCCGGCGGTGGGCGAGCGCGAGCGAGTCGAGGATGCACCGGGTGATCTCGGCGCGCGACGCGGGCACGGGCTGCCCCGACTTCCGGCAGGCGTCGGCGATGCGGGACGGCATCCGGCCGGGGGCCAGGAATCCCGCGTCGCCCGCGTCCACGACGGACCGCAGGGCGGGCACCTCGGCCGCGGCGGCCAGCAGTTCGCCCAGGTCGGGGTTGCCCCACTCCCGCAGGCACTCCTGGAGCAGCCACAGGCCCATGATGTTCCGCAGGTAGCGGACCGTGCCGTCGAGCCCCAGTTCGTTGGTGAAGTTCGCCGCGCGGCTCGCCTCGGTGAGGACGGGGGCTTCCAGCTCCAGGCCCACCAGCGACCAGGTACCGGTGCAGATGTAAGCGAACCGCTCGTCCACGGCCGGTACGGCGGCCACCGCGGAGGCGGTGTCGTGGGAACCGACGGTCGTCACCGGCACAGGGCCCGTGAGCCCGGTCTCCTCCAGCACACCAGGCCGCAGCACACCCGCCGGGTCCCCGGGCCGCCGCAGCGGTGCGAACAGCTCCAGGTCGATGCCGAGGCGGGCGGCGACGTCGTACGACCAGCCACCCGTGCGCGGATCGATCAGCTGGGTGGTGGAGGCGTTGGTCAGCTCGGTGCCGGCCTCACCCGTCAGCCAGTACGTCAGCAGATCCGGGATGAGCAACAGGCGCTTCGCGTGAGCCAGTTGGGCCGAGGAGCCCGCCGCCACCAGCTGGTACAGCGTGTTGAAGGGGGCGTACTGGAGACCGGTGGCCGCGTACAGCTCGGCGGCGGGCACGGTGGCCCACACCTTCTCCGCGACACCCTGGGTACGGGCGTCCCGGTAGTGCACCGGATTGCCGAGCAGCGTCCCGTCGGCGTCGAGCAGGCCGTAGTCCACGGCCCAGCTGTCGATACCGACCGAGTCGACCTGCCCGGCCGCGCGCAGCCCGTCGAGGACTCCCGCGTACAGGGACAGGATGTCCCAGCGCAGGCCCTCGGGGGTGCGCACCGGCCGGTTCGGGAAGCGGTGGGCCTCCGTCAGTTCCAGTGAGTCGGGGCCGACGCGGCCGACCATGACGCGTCCGCTGGACGCGCCGAGGTCGACCGCGGCGTACGACTTCACAGCCGATTCCCGAGTGCGGTCCGTCATCGGAGGAACGCGGCGGCGACGCCGGCGTCGACCGGGACGTGCAGACCGGTGGTGTGCGTGAGGTCGCCGCCCGTGAGGGCGAAGACGGCGTTCGCGACGTGCTCGGGAAGGACCTCGCGCTTGAGGATGGTCCGCTGGGCGTAGAACTCGCCGAGCTTCTCCTCCTCGATGCCGTAGGTGGCCGCGCGCTGGGCGCCCCAGCCGCCGGCGAAGATCCCGGAACCGCGCACGACCCCGTCGGGGTTGACGCCGTTGACGCGGATGCCGTGCTCGCCCAGCTCGGCGGCGAGGAGGCGGACCTGGTGGGCCTGGTCGGCCTTGGTCGCCGAGTAGGCGATGTTGTTCGGGCCCGCGAAGACGGCGTTCTTGGAGGCGATGTAGATGACGTCGCCGCCCAGCTCCTGCGCGATCATCACCCGGGCCGCCTCGCGCGAGACGAGGAAGGAGCCGCGGGCCATGATGTCGTGCTGCAGGTCCCAGTCCTTCGCCGTGGTCTCCAGGAGCGGCTTGGAGATGGAGATGCCGGCGTTGTTCACGACCAGGTCGACCCCGCCGAAGGCGAGGACCGCCGCCTTGAAGGCCTCGGCGATCTGCTCCTCGGAGGTCACGTCCACGGCGACGGCGACGGCCTTGTCGGCGCCGCCGAGCGCGGTGGCGACCTCGGCCGCGTTCTCCGCGTTCAGGTCCGCGATCACGACACAGGCGCCCTCGGCGACGAGCCGCTCGGCGATGGCCTTGCCGATCCCGCTGCCGGCCCCGGTGACGAGCGCGACCCGGGTGGCGAGCGGCTTGGCCTTCGGCATCCGCTGGAGCTTGGCCTCTTCCAGGGCCCAGTACTCGATGCGGAACTTCTCGGACTCCTCGATCGGCGCGTAGGTCGAGACGGCCTCGGCGCCGCGCATCACGTTGATGGCGTTGACGTAGAACTCGCCCGCCACGCGCGCTGTCTGCTTGTCCTTGCCGAAGGAGAACATGCCGACCCCGGGAACGAGCACGATCGCCGGGTCGGCGCCGCGCATGGCGGGGGAGTTGGCGTCGGCGTGCCGCTGGTAGTAGGCGGCGTACTCGGCGCGGTACTCGGTGTGCAGCTCCTTCAGCCGCGCGACCGCCTCGTCCAGTGCGGCGGTCGGCGGCAGATCGAGGACGAGCGGCCTGACCTTCGTACGCAGGAAGTGGTCCGGGCAGGACGTACCGAGGGCGGCGAGGCGGGGGTGCTCGGTGCTCGCCAGGAAGTCGAGGACGACCTCGGAGTCGGTGAAGTGCCCGACCTGGGGCCGGTCCTGCGAGGCCAGCGACCGGATGACGGGCGCGAGCGCGGCGGCCCGCTCCCGCCGCTCGGCGTCACCGAGGGCCGCGTACCCGTCCAGCGCCGGGCCGAAGGGCTCGGCCTTCCCGCGCTCGACGAGGAACTCCTCGGCGGTCCGGATGATGTGCAGCGAGTTGCGCTCGCACTCCTCGGCGGTGGCGCCCCAGGCGGTGATGCCGTGCCCGCCGAGGACACAGCCGATCGCCTGCGGGTTGGCCTCCTTGACGGCGGCGATGTCCAGCCCCAGCTGGAACCCCGGGCGGCGCCACGGCACCCACACGACACTGTCCCCGAAACACTCGGCGGTCAGCTTCTCCCCGTCGGCGGCGCAGGCGAGCGCGATCCCGGAGTCGGGATGCAGATGATCGACATGGGCGGCATCGACCAGCCCATGCATGGCGGTGTCGATCGAGGGCGCGGCCCCGCCCTTCCCGTGCAGGCAGTAGTCGAAGGCGGCGACCATCTCGTCCTCGCGTTCGACGCCCGGGTACACGTCCTTGAGCGCGAGCAGCCGGTCGAGCCGCAGCACGGCGAGCCCGCCCTCGGTCAGGGTGCCCAGGTCGCCCCCGGACCCCTTGACCCACATCAACTCGACGTCCCCGCCGGTCACAGGATCGGTCTCGGCCCCCTTCGCGGACGTGTTGCCCCCCGCGTAGTTGGTATTACGGGGATCAGCCCCCAGCCGATTCGACCGCCCGAGCAGAGCAACGGCCTCAGGATGGGGACGGGATTGGTTTGCCATGTTCCGGTTCCTTAATAGAAGAGGAGGCGAAAGCCCCGTAAGGGGCGCGGGGAACTGCGCGGCCAGCCGAAACGGACCGGTGGCCGGGACCGGACCTCAGACCCCACGGCGAGTGGACCGCCGGGCCCGGGCCTCAAGCCCCGTCAGGGGCGCGGGGCTGTGTCGATCAGCGGCTCCGCCGCGGGGCGCGACCAGCCACACGCGACCCGCAGTCGGCCACAGGCCCCCCCCGGGCCCCACGGCGAGCGGACCGCCAAGGCCGAGGGCAGCCGGGGTCAGGCCCCCCAACCGGCCTGCTCCCCTCCCACCCGCTCGGAAGCGATCTTCTCCCCCCACCCGGACCGGTGGTACGCCGCGATCGGATCGGGGTCGAGCCCCAGCTCACCCCGAACCTCCGCGACCAACGGCCGCACATCCGTGTTGTACGCATCCATCAGCACGGCGTTGGACGCCAGCACGTCCCCCGCCCGCTGCGCCGCGGCCAGCGCGTCCCGGTCCACGAGAAGCGCCTTCGCCGTGGCCTCCTGCACGTTCATCACGGACCGGATGATCGCCGGGATCTTCGCCTCGATGTTGTGGCACTGGTCGAGCATGAACGCCACATCGGCCGTGAACCCGCCGCCCCGGATGACCTCGTACATGATCCGGAACAGCTGGAAGGGGTCGGCCGCTCCGACCATCAGGTCGTCGTCCGCGTAGAACCGCGAGTTGAAGTCGAACGCCCCGAGCTTCCCCTCCCGCAGCAGCGTGGCGACGATGAACTCGATGTTGGTGCCCGGCGCGTGATGGCCCGTGTCGACGACGACCTGCGCCTTGGGGCCGAGCTTCAGGCAGTGGGCGTACGCCGTGCCCCAGTCCGGCACGTCGGTCGCGTAGAAGGCCGGCTCGAAGAACTTGTACTCCAGCAGCATCCGCTGGTCGTCGCCGAGACGCTCGTACACCTTCGCGAGGGCTTCGGCGAGCCGGTCCTGGCGCTCCCGGAGGTCGTCCTGGCCGGGATAGTTCGTACCGTCCGCGAACCACAGCTTCAGGTCCTTCGAACCCGTGGCGTCCATGATGTCGATGCACTCGTACAGGTGGTCGACGGCCTTGTCGCGCACCGCGGCGTCCGGGTGGCAGACGCTGCCGAGCTTGTAGTCGTCGTCCTGGAAGGTGTTGGAGTTGATCGCGCCGAGGGTCACACCGCGTTCCTCGGCGTGCTTCGCCAGTGCCGCGTAGTCCTCGACCCGGTCCCAGGGGATGTGCATCGCCACGGTGGGCGCGACCCCCGTGAACTCGTGCACCTTCGCCGCGTCGTCGATCTTTTCGAAAGGATTGCGGGGGACCCCGGGCTGGGCGAACACCTTGAAGCGGGTTCCCGAGTTCCCGTACGCCCACGACGGCGTCTCTACTGCCTGGGTCTTGAGGGCGGCCTTCACCGCGGCGAGCTCGGTCACTTCGGGGCTCCTGTGACTTCCGTTGTGGCATCGGGTCCGAACTGCTTCCGAAACCACTTTTGAAACAGCGTGGCTCTGAAACGATTCAGAAGGCAGAAGTTATGAGCCCCCCGAAAGGCTGTCAACCCCTCCGGCAGGCACGCCTTGCCGTGACTCGGTTGTGACCTTTGGCTATCGAAAATTTCGGCCTGTACCCATTGACGTGACCTGGGCTACATGTCTAACGTCCCGGCAACCTAGTTGAAACCTTTCACGACGTCGTGAGGCCGCATCGCCCGCGTCGTTGAGGAGCCCCTCATGACCCACCGGTCCGACGCGGATCCGGCCCCCGTGCTGGCACTCAAGGACATCTCGAAGTCCTTCGGCGCCGTACGCGCCCTGCGGGACGTGTCCCTGGAACTCTTCCCCGGCGAAGTGCACGCACTCGCCGGAGAGAACGGCGCGGGCAAGTCGACCCTCATCAAGACGCTCGCCGGCGTGCACCGACCGGACGCCGGTCAGGTGCTCCTGGACGGCGAGCCCACCCTCTTCCACGGTCCCGCCGACGCCCGCGACGCGGGTATCGCGGTGATCTACCAGGAGCCGACTCTCTTCCCCGACCTGTCGATCGCCGAGAACATCTTCATGGGGCGCCAGCCCCGCCGGGCCCTCGGCCGGATCGACCACAAGGCCACGCACGCCGCGACCCTGGCCCTCATGAAGCGGCTCGGCGTCGAGCTCGACCCCGACCGGCCCGCGCGCGGCCTGTCCATCGCCGACCAGCAGATCGTCGAGATCGCCAAGGCGCTCTCCTTCGACGCCCGCGTCCTGATCATGGACGAGCCGACCGCCGCCCTCACCGGCAGCGAGGTGGCCCGCCTGTTCGGAGTGGTCCGCGCGCTGCGGGAGCAGGGCTCGGCCGTGCTGTTCATCTCGCACCGCCTGGAGGAGATCTTCCAGATCTGCAAACGGGTCACGACCCTGCGCGACGGCGCCCTGATCTCCAGCGAACCGCTCGACGGCATGACCGAGGAGGACCTCGTCCGCCGTATGGTCGGCCGCGACCTCGACGAGCTCTACCCCAAGCAGGACGTCCGGGCGGGCGAGGTCGCGCTGAGCGTGCGGCGCCTGACCCGCGAGGGTGTCTTCACCGACGTCTCCTTCGACGTCCGCCGCGGCGAGATCGTCGGCCTCGCCGGACTCGTCGGCGCCGGACGCACGGAGGTCGCCCGGGCCGTCTTCGGTGTCGACCGCTGGGACGCCGGAGAGGTCGAGCTCGACGGGAAGAAGCTGACGAACGGCGCGCCGTCCACGGCCATGGCCGCGGGTCTCGCCCTCGTCCCCGAGGACCGTCGCGCCCAGGGCCTGGTGATGGACATGTCCATCGAGCGCAACATCGGCCTCACCGGACTCCGCAAGACCGTCAAGGCGGGTCTGATGGACCGGGGCGCCGAGCGCAGCCGCTCCCTCGACTGGGCCGTCAAGCTCCAGGTCAAGTACGCCCGCATCGCCGACACGGTCAACACGCTGTCCGGCGGCAACCAGCAGAAGGTCGTCCTCGCCAAGTGGCTCGCCACCGGCCCCAAGGTGCTGATCGTCGACGAGCCGACCCGCGGCATCGACGTCGGTACGAAGGCCGAGGTGCACCGGCTGCTCAGCCAGCTGGCCGCCGACGGGGTCGCCGTCCTGATGATCTCCTCCGACCTGCCCGAGATCCTCGGCATGGCCGACCGGGTCCTCGTCATGCACGAGGGCCGGCTCACCGCCGAGATCGCACGTACCGACGCCACCGAGGAAACCGTGATGGCCGCAGCCACCGGGAGGGCAGCGTGAGCGACGCACGCGCGGCCGCCGGGCCGCAGACGAACACGATGCCCGCACCTCTGCGCCGCGCGGGCGGAGAAGCGAACAGAAGGAGGACGGTGTGACGGTCACCGCTCCCAACCCCGCCCCCGCCGCCGAGGTGCCCAAGTCCAGCGGCACCCGGCTGGTGGACCGCGTCTTCAAGATGCGCGAACTCGCCATCCTGCTGGTCTTCCTCGTGATGATCGTCATCACCCAGATCGGCAACAGCGACTTCCTGTCCGAGCAGGGCATCAAGGACCTCCTGCTGAACGCGACCATCCTCGTGCTGGTCGCCACCGGCCAGTCGCTGGTCGTCATCACCCGCAACGTCGACCTGTCCGTCGGTTCGACGCTCGGCATCAGCGCCTTCGCCGCCGGCACCTACCTGGAGGGCGGCGGCAACTCCGCCGTCGCGATCCTCCTCGCGGTCCTGCTCGGCGTCGGCTGCGGACTGGTCAACGGCCTGCTCGTCAGCCTCGGCCAGGTGCCCGCGCTCGTCGTCACCCTCGGCACGCTCTACATCATCCGCGGCATCGACTCGATCTGGGTCGGCTCCCGGCAGATCACCGCGGCCGGCCTGCCCGACGGTTTCATCGACTTCGGCTCCGGCGGCATCTCCGCCGTGCCGTACCTGGCGCTGATCGCGCTGGCGGTCCTCGTCGCCACCGCGTACTACCTCAAGCACTTCGGCAGCGGCCGCGAGCTGTACGCGCTCGGCTCCAACCCGGAGGCCGCCCGCCTCGCCGGTATCCCCGTACGCAAGCGGATCCTCGCCGCGTACACCTTCTGCGGAGCCCTCGCGGGCCTCGCCGGCGCGCTGTACCTCGCCCGGTTCGGCAACGTCGACTCCGGCACCGGCAACGGCTACGAACTCACCGTCGTCAGCGCCGTCGTGGTCGGTGGCGTCGTCTTCACCGGCGGCTCCGGCAGCGTCTACGGAGCGGCCCTCGGCGCCCTGCTCCTCACCTCCATCAACAGCGTGCTGCCCGCCCTCGGCGTCAGCTCCGTCTGGGTGCTCGCCATCAACGGCATCCTGCTCATCCTCGCCATCGCGGTCGACCGGATCGTCGCCCTGCGCGTGGCGACCGCACTGAAGAAGAGGAACGCCCGCCATGGCTGACTCCGCTCTCACGCGCGCCGTCCGCTGGGACACGGTCGTCGGCGCCCTCCTGATCGTCGTCCTGCTGCTCTCGTTCACGACCGTGGACGGCTTCGGCAACGCGCTCAACCTGTCGTTCCTCATCGGCAACACGCTGCCCATCGCGCTGATCGCCCTGCCGATGACCATGCTCGTGGTGTCCGGCGAGATCGACCTCTCGGTGGCCTCCACCGCCGGTCTGTCCGGCGCCGTGATGGGCGCCCTGTGGAACCAGGGCATGACCATCGAGACGATCATCCCGATCTGTCTGCTCCTCGGAGTGGTGTGCGGGCTGGTCAACGGGCTGCTGGTGACCCGCCTGGGACTGCCGTCCCTCGCCGTCACCATCGGCACGCTCGCCGCCTACCGGGGCATCGCGCAGATCGTGCTCGGCTCCGACGCGGTGACCGACTTCCCCACCCAGTACCTGGACTTCGCGGCCGGCCGCCTCGGGGACACCTTCATCCCGTACGCGTTCCTGCCCTTCCTGGTGCTGTTCGCGATCGCCGTGGTCACGCTGCACGCCACCCCGTTCGGGCGATCCCTGTTCGCGGTCGGCGCCAACGAGGAGGCCGCGCGGTTCGCCGGCATCCGCGTCAAGCGGCAGAAGCTGATCCTGTTCACCGTGACCGGGCTGATGGCCTCGCTGACCGGCATCTTCTGGGCGCTGCACTACGCGAGCGCCCGGTACGACAACGCCACGGGGCTCGAACTGTCCGTCGTGGCGGCCGTGCTGCTGGGCGGGATCGACTTCGACGGCGGCAAGGGGACGCTCGGCGGGGCCATCGCCGGTGTCTTCCTGCTGGGCGCGCTGCAGAACGTGATGAGTCTGCAGGACGTCTCCGCGCAGTCGCAGATCGTCGTGACCGGCGTGCTGTTGGTGCTGTCCGTGCTCGGGCCTCGGGTTGCGCGGCAGGTTTCCGTTGCACGGGCCGGGCGCCGGGCGGCGCGCAGTTCCACCGGTTAGGCGGTAACGCCCCGCTGGTCAGGCCGTTTTGTCATCTGCGGGCCGTCTGTGGCTGGTCGCGCAGTTCCCCGCGCCCCTTACGGGGCGCACCGTACTCATCCCAGTAAAGGATCCAGCCATGCGCAAGTCATCCCTCCGTCGAGCCTGTGCGGTTCTCGCTGCCACCACCTCTCTGGCCCTGGCCCTCACCGCCTGTGGCGGGGGGACCTCCAAGGACGACGTCAAGGACGAGGGCGGCTCGAACGCGGCGGCCGGCAAGGCCGACCCGAACGCGGCCACCAAGAAGGGCCTGACCGTCGGTTTCCTGCCCAAGCAGGTCAACAACCCGTACTTCACCTCCTCCGACAAGGGCGGCGAGAAGGCCCTCACCGAGCTGGGCTCGAAGTACAAGGAGGTCGGCACCAACAGCGGTACCGACACCGCGGGTCAGGTCTCCTACGTCAACACGCTCACCCAGCAGCAGGTCGACGCCATCGCCGTGTCCGCGCAGGACCCGGGCGCGCTGTGCACCTCGCTCAAGCAGGCCATGAAGAACGACATCAAGGTCGTGACCTACGACTCGGACACCAAGACGGACTGCCGCAACGCGTTCGTGTCGCAGGCCAGCGCCGAGGACCTGGGCCGTACCGAGGTGCAGCTGCTCGCCGAGCAGATCGGCTACAAGGGTGAGATCGCGATCCTGTCCGCCGCGCAGACCGCGACGAACCAGAACACGTGGATCGACTTCATGAAGGACGAGCTGAAGGACCCGAAGTACAAGGACATCAAGCTCGTCAAGACCGCCTACGGCAACGACGACGCCCAGCAGTCCTTCCAGCAGACCCAGGGCCTGCTGCAGGAGTACCCGAAGCTGAAGGGGATCATCTCCCCGACCACGGTCGGCATCAAGGCCGCCGCCCAGTACCTGTCGGGCTCCAAGTACAAGGGCAAGGTCAAGCTGACCGGCCTCGGCACCCCGAACGACATGCGCAAGTACGTCAAGAACGGCACCGTCGAGGCGTTCGAGCTGTGGGACCCGGCGAAGCTCGGCGAGCTGGCGGCCCGTACCTCCGTCGCGCTGGTCTCCGGCCAGATCACCGGCAAGGAGGGCGAGACCTTCAAGGCCGGCGACATGGGCGAGTACACCATCGGCAAGGACGGCGTGATCAACCTCGGCAAGCCGACCGTGTTCAACGCCAAGAACATCGACGAGTTCGACTTCTGAGCCAGGCGCCCGCAGCGGGGCCGCCCTGCGCGTCGCGGGCGGCCCGGCCGGCGGAACTCACCCCCCACGACCCCGGAGTGGTACGTCATGCAGCGTGTCTGTTTCCTGCTCAAGGTCCGCGCGGACCGGCTCGACGAGTACCGCGAGAGACACACCACCGTGTGGCCCGAGATGCAGGAGGCGCTCTCGGCCACCGGCTGGCACAACTACTCGCTCTTCCTGCGCGAGGACGGTCTGCTGGTCGGCTACCTGGAGACCGAGGACTTCGCGGCCGCGCAGGCCGGCATGGAGGCCACCGGGGTCAACGCCCGCTGGCAGGCCGAGATGGCGCCGTTCTTCGAGGCACTGGACGGCGCCCGACCGGACGAGGCCATGAAACCGCTGACCGAGGTCTTCCACCTCGCCTGACGCACTGTCCACCCACCGACCTGATCACCGTGCTCTTCCCTCGCTCGTTCCCCTCCTCGTCCCCACACGCCAAGGAGCCCCGGACATGAAGAGACGCACCCTGCTGGCGACCGCCCTGCTCGGTACCGTCGCGGCCCCGGCCCTCGCCGGCACCGCCAGGGCGGCGGCCCCAGGACCCTCGGTCACCCGGGCCGGGACCACCACCCTCGACAGCCAGGCCATCTTCTTCGTCTCCTACGACGGCCTGGTCAACAACAACTCGTTCCAGAAGAACGCCCTGCTCACCCACAAGGGCTACCAGTACGCCGCCTGGTACACCGCGGACCGCAACGCCGTCATCGGCCGCCGCGTGCTCGGCGCGAGCACCTGGTCCACCGTCAAGGTCGGACACACCCTGCGGTACGACGACTCCCACAACGTCATCTCCATGGGCGTGTCCAAGACCGACGGCCGCCTGCACCTCCACATGGACTCCCACAGCGACGGCTTCACCTACGTGAAGTCGGTGGCCGGGCTCATGGACAACCCCGCGGGCCTGAGCTGGACCGCGAGCCGCTTCGGCGCGCCCCAGTCCACGCTGGACGGACTCGCGCTCACCTCGCAGTTCACATACCCCCAGTTCGTCTCCACGCCCGACGGGAAGCTGCAGCTCAGCTATCGCGTGGGGGTGTCCGGCAACGGCCGCAACGCCCTCGCCGAGTACAACGGCACGTCCTGGACGGTCCTCGGCGAGTGGAGCAGTTCCACCGGCACGTACACCAGCGAGCACGGCTCCAGCAGCGTCCGCAACATGTACCTGCACGGCATCGACTACGACCGCAACGGGCGGCTGCACTCCTTCTTCACCTGGCGCGAGCAGAACGGCGCGGTGCTGTGCAACAGCGGCGGCCTCACCAACCACGACACGGGGTACGTCTACTCGGACGACCGCGGCCGGACCTGGCGCAACGACGCGGGCACGGTCGTCGGCACCACCGGCACCTCGAACACGGTCGCCGTCACCGACAGCGGCCTGGTGATCGACGCCCTTAACCCGGACCACTCCCTGATGAACCAGGAGAGCCAGGCCACCGACTCCGCCGGCCGCCCGCACGCGATCATCAGCTACGTCCCCGGCCGCTTCGGGCAGTGCACCACCGACTACGTCGCCGACCGGACGGCGAACGGCCGTGCCTTCCACGTACGGAAGACCGCCGCCGCCACCTGGCGCAAGACCGAGATACCGATCGCCCTCAACTCCAGCCAGCGCACCCGGCTGGTCCTCGACAAGTACGACAACGCGTACGCGATCCTGCCCTTCGGCCGTATCGCCGCCGCGTCCGCCGCCTCCGGACACACCGACTGGACGACCCTCTTCGACGGCGGCGGACTCGACGCCTTCGGCGAGGTCCTCGTCGACGAGACACGGATCGCCCAGGACGGCGTGCTGTCCGTCCTGTACCAGGTCAGGTCCAGCGGTACGACGCCGTCGGCACTGCGTGTCATCGACTTCGGGCTGCCCGCGTGACGGAGTCCGTTCCGGGTGGGCGCGCGGGTAATGTGACTGCGTGCCCACCACTCCCCGTTCCCCCGGAGGTAACCGCCTGATGGCCCAGTCGGTGGGTATCAAGGACGTCGCCCGAGTCGCCGGAGTCTCCGTCGGCACGGTCTCGAACGTCATCAACCGCCCTGACACGGTCGCCTCCGAGACCCGCGCGCGCGTGCTCTCCGCCATCGACCGGCTCGGCTACGTCCGCAGCGAGTCGGCACGGCAGCTGCGCGCCGGACGCAGCCGGATCATGGGCCTGCTCGTCCTCGACATGGGCAACCCCTTCTTCGTGGACGTGGCGCGCGGCGCCGAGCGGGCGGCCCGCGAGGCCGGGCTCGGCGTGATGGTCTGCAACAGCGCGCAGAGCGCCGGCGAGGAGGCCGACTATCTGTCGCTCTTCGCCGAACAGCGCGTCCGGGGCGTCCTGCTGACCCCCGCCGACGCGACCGGGCGCAACATAGAGGCGTTCCGCCGGCACGGCATCCCCTTCGTCCTCGTCGACCGGGTGGCCGAGGGCACCACAGAGTGCTCGGTGTCCGTCGACGACGTCGCGGGCGGCGCACTCGCCGTACGGCACCTGATCGACGCCGGCCACCGGTCCATCGCCTATGTGAGCGGGCCGCCCGGACTCACCCAGGTCACCGACCGCCGCACGGGCGCCATGAACGCCCTCGCCGAGGCCGGACTCGGCCCCGAGTGCCTGCGTGAGCTGCCCACCGAGCGCCTCGACGTGGCCGCGGGCCGCGACGCGGGCGCCAGGCTCCTCGGCCTCGCGGAGCGCCCCACCGCCGTCTTCTGCGCCAACGACCTGCTCGCCCTCGGTGTGCTGCAGGCGGTGTTCGCGGCCGGGGTGAGCGTCCCGGACGACCTCGCGATCGTCGGCTACGACGACATCGAGTTCGCCGCGGCGGCGGCCGTCCCGCTGACCTCGGTGCGTCAGCCCGCCGTGACCATGGGCGCGCTCGCCGCGGAACTCCTCCTGGAGGAGACCGAGGCCGCCGCGGCCCCCGGCGCCCACCAGCACCGGCGCGTGGTCCTCCAGCCGGAACTGGTGGTGCGGCGCTCCAGCCTCCCGCCGCGCTGAGGGGGCGTCCCGGGCCGTGCGGTGGTGCTGAGCGGTTGGTCAGTAGGTTCTGCACCCAGCCGTACTCCTGCCGTTCGCCGGCTGTTCCACCGCCTGATCGGCCGGTCAGTACGGATTTCTTGATCCCCGGCCTCGGCCCGCCGGAGAACTTGTGCTGAACTGGTTCGCGGTCAGGAATCCGTCCGTCTCGGGAGCCCCTTTTGAGCGCCAGTTACCGTCAGCCCGGTGTCGTCCTCAGCGACCGCCGGTTCACCGTGCCCCTCGATCACGACGCCCCCACCGGGGAGACGATCGAGCTGTACGCCCGTGAGGTGGTCGCGAGCGACCAGGCCGACCAGGATCTGCCCTGGCTGGTGTATCTCCAGGGAGGGCCCGGTTTCGGCGCGAACCGTTTCGTCGGCAAGCAGGCCTGGCTGGGCCGCGCCCTGGAGGAGTACCGCGTCCTGCTGCTCGACCAGCGCGGCACCGGCAGTTCCACGCCCGCCAACCGGCAGACGCTCCCGCTGCGCGGCGGACCCCGCGAACAGGCCGACTATCTGGCGCTGTTCCGCGCCGACTCCATCGTTCGCGACTGCGAGGCGATCCGCCCGGCCGTCACCGGCGGCGCCCCCTGGGCCGTCCTCGGCCAGAGCTTCGGCGGCTTCTGCACGACCCACTACCTCTCCACCGCGCCGGAGGGCCTCAGCACGGCCCTGATCACGGGCGGACTGCCGACCCTCGACGGCCACGCCGACGACGTCTACCGGGCCGCGTACCCGCGGATCGAGCGCAAGGTCGCCGCACACTACGCGCGTTACCCCCAGGACATCGAGCGGGCCCGCCGGATCGCCGAGCACCTCCTGCTCAACGAACCGGTGCTGAACGGCGGTTACCGGCTCACCGTCGAGGCCTTCCAGTCGCTCGGCATCCTCCTCGGCGGCAGCGAGGGCAGCCACCGGCTGCACTACCTCCTGGAGAACGCCTTCGTCCGCACCGCCCAGGGCGCGGCCCTCTCCGACGCCTTCCAGGAGGACGTCCAGTCCCTCCTGTCCTACGCCGGACATCCCCTGTACGCGCTGGTCCACGAGGCCTGCTACGGACAGGGCGAGCGGCCCACCGCCTGGTCCGCCGAGCGGGTCCGCGCCGACTTCCCCCAGTTCGACGCGGCCAAGAGCCTCGCGGGCGACGGCCCCGTCCTGTTCACCGGCGAGTCCGTCCACCCCTGGACCTTCGACTGCGACCCCGCCCTGCGCCCGCTGCGCGAGACCGCGGACCTGCTGGCCGAACGCACCGACTGGCCCGTCCTGTACGACCCCGCCCGCCTCGCCGCCAACGAGGTCCCCGTCGCCGCGGCCGTCTACCACGACGACATGTACGTCGACACGGACCACGCGCTGCGGACGGCCCGCACGATCCGCGGCCTGCGCACGTACGTCACGGACGAGTTCGAGCACGACGGAGTGCGAGCGGGCGGCCCCCGAGTCCTGGACCGCCTCCTGTCCCTGGCGAGGGACGAGGCCTGACCGTTCAGGCGCGCGGGGAACTGCGCGGCCGGCCACATCGGACCCGCGGCCGCACTCCCGTCCCTAGTCTGATCCTATGAGGCGATTCAACGATCACGCGGTCCTGATCACCGCCGCGGGCCAGGGCATCGGCGAGGCGACAGCACACCGCTTCGCCGCGGAAGGCGCGAGCGTGCTGGTCACGGACCGCGACGAGACCCGTGCCAAGCGGGTCGCCGACGCGATCGAGGCGGCAGGCGGCACGGCGGTCCCGTACGCGTGCGACGTGGCCGACCCCGCCGCCGTCGAAGGGGCCGTCACCACGGCGGTGGAGTCCTTCGGCCGCCTGGACGTGCTGGTCAACAACGCCTACGCGTGCCACACCGACCCCGGCGCCTTCGAGGAGCACGAGGACGGCCCCTGGTACGAGGACTTCGAGATCACCCTGCACGGCGCGTACCGCTGCATCCGCGCGGCCCTGCCGCATCTGGTGGCCGCGGGCGGGCGAGGGGCGATCGTCAACATCGGTTCGGTCAACGCCGAGCAGCACTTCGGCTCCCACGCGTACAGCGCCGCGAAGGCGGCGCTGGCCTCCCTGACCCGTACGGTCGCCGTCGAATCGGCGCCGCGGGGGGGGGGGGGGGGGGGCCGGGGTAAAACGGGGGGGCCCCGGCCCCAACCCCCCCCACCCGGGGGGGGGGCGGGGGGGGGACCCCGCCCGGCGCCCCCCCCCGACCCGGGGCCGCCGCGCCCCCGGCGGGGCGGGGGGGGGGGGGGGGGGGGGGGTCCGGGTGAATCTCGTCGAGCCCGGCACCATCCGCACCAACGCCTGGGACGGCCGCGGCGAGATCCTCGAACGCGTCGCCGCCCACTACCCGTTGGGACGGGTGGGCGAGCCCGCCGACATCGCGTCCGCCGTCGCCTTCCTGGCCTCGGCGGACGCGGCCTGGATCACCGGAGTGACGCTGCCGGTCGACGGCGGCCTGCTGGTGAGCAACCAGGCGATGATCCGCGACATGTCCTGAGCCCGGGCGACCCGACAGCCGGTACGGAGGAGGAGCCGGACCGTACGGGCGGTGATCATCACGGGCGCGCCCTGCGTACGCTGGACGACATGCAAGACGAACCCGGCAGCACGGTCCCGGCCCGCACCGACCTGACAGCCGACTGTGCCCGGTGCTTCGGGCTGTGCTGTGTCGCGCTGCCCTTCGCCGCCTCGGCGGACTTCGCGATCGACAAGGCCGCCGGGAGTCCCTGCAAGAACCTGCGGACGGATTTCGGCTGCGGCATCCACACGGAGCTGCGGCAGCGGGGCTTCAACGGCTGCACGGTCTACGACTGCTTCGGCGCCGGCCAGAAGGTCTCGCAGCTCACCTTCGGCGGCGAGGACTGGCGCTCGGGGGACCGGGAGCACTCCCGGCTGATGTTCGACGTGTTCCATGCCGTGCGGCAGCTGCAGGAGCTGCTCTGGTACCTCACCCAGGCGCTGGAACTGCCTGCGGCCCGCCCGGTCCACCCCGAACTGCGCCGCGCGCTCGACCGCACCGAGGCGCTCACCCGTCTGGAGCGGCGGGAACTGGCCGGGCTCGACGTGTCGGCTGTCCGGCAGGACGTCAACGTGCTGCTGCTGCGCACCAGCGAGCTGGCCCGCGCCGGTCTCGGCCGGGGCAGGAAGAAGGAGCGCCGCGGCGCCGACCTGATGGGCGCCCGGCTCAAGGGCGCCGATCTGCGGGGCGCGAACCTCCGCGGCGCCTACCTCATCGCCGCCGACCTGACGGGCGCCGATCTGCGCTCCGCGGATCTGATCGGCGCCGACCTGCGCGACGCCGACCTCACCGACGCCGACCTGACCGGCGTCCTCTTCCTCACCCAGCCGCAGCTCAACGCCGCCAAGGGCAGCGCCGGGACCAGGCTTCCGGGGTCATTCACCCGCCCCGGTCACTGGACACCGTGACGCCGACGGCGCCTCCCGGGCCACGGGAACCTCCGGGGCCACGGCCGGTGCGGGGGAGCGGCGGCGGAGGTTCAGCGTCAGGCCCTGCGGCATCAGCGTGAGCCGTTCCGCCACCCGCAGCCGGTAGGCGGGGTCCGGCAGCAGCTCGTACCGGCGCAGCAGCAGGCCCAGCACGAGTGTCGCCTCGTGCAGCGCGAACTGCCGCCCGATGCACGCCCGCGCGCCGGTGCCGAACGGCTTGAAGGTGTGGGCGGGCCGGGCCCGTACGGCTGCCGGTTCGAAGCGGTCCGGGTCGAACCGTTCCGTGTCCGGGCCCCACGCGTCGGGGTCGCGGTGCAGCAGCGGCATCAGGACCAGGGCCCACGCGCCCCGGCGCATCGGATGGACACCGCCGAGGACCGTGTCCTCGCGGGCCTCGCGCGCGAACGCGGGCGCCGTCGGCCACAGCCGCAGCGACTCGTCGAGGACGCGCCGCACGTACCGGAGCCTGGCGACCTGGTCGTAGGCCGGTTCCGGGGCGTCCCCCCAGACGCGGTCCACCTCGGCGCGGGCGCGGGCGGCGATCTCGGGGTGCTGCGCCAGGTAGTGCAGGGCGAAGGAGAGCGCGCCGGACGTCGTCTCGTGGCCGGCGATCAGGAAGGTGATGACCTGGCGGCGGACGTTCTCGGGGGTCAGCCGCTCGCCGGTCTCCGGATGCGCGGTCTCCAGCATCCGGTCGAGGAGGTCGCCGTCGCCGGCCGGCCCGTGCAGCCGTGTCTCGACGACGGCGTCGACCGTGCGGTTGAGGTACGCCACGTCGGCGCGGTTGCGGCGGGTGGCCGTGCGCAGCAGCACCGGCGCCACCGGCGCGGGCACGACGTTGAGGCGCTGCGCGTACGTCAGGGCGCCCACCATGGCCGTGACGAAGGGGTGCGGCCGGGCGCGCTCGAAGGAGTCGAAGTCATGGCCGAAGCCGGTGCGGGCGATCGTCTCCAGCGTCAGTTTCGTCATGTCACCGGGCACGTCGACCGCCCGTCCCGCGGCCTGTTCGGAGTCCCAGTGGCCGGTGAGCCGGGCGGCCACGCCCAGCATCATCGCGTGGTAGCCCTCCATGGCCTCGCGGCTGAAACCGGGCGCCAGCACGTCGTGCGCGAGCTGCCAGTTGGGCTCGTGGTTGTACGCGGTGAAGAGGCCGTCCCCGGCGACGGGCCGCAGGTTGGCGACTCCCAGCCCGACATGCTTGGCGAACCGTGACTCGTCCGCCAGCTCGCCCGTGAGCCCCGCGCCCCAGACGAAGACGATCTCCTTGCCGAACCCCTTGCGCCGGAAGATCGGCCCGAGCCTGCGCCCGACGCGCAGCGAGTCCTGCAACGGCGTACGGAGGTTGGTGCCGACGGCGTCGCCGACCAGCGGCACCCGGTAGGGCGGGTGCGGGATGCGGCGCAGCTCGGGCCAGCCCAGCTCCGCGCTGCGGAACCCCTTCGGCAGAGCCGTGTCCCTGGTGCCCGCCATCGCGCCATCTCCTCAGTACCGACCGCCGGCCGCTGTTGTTGTACGCGGATTCAATAGTGCTCGTCAGTGTGATCCGGCTGTTGAACCGACGTCAAGTACAGTGCGGGCATGGCCGCCAAGGAGGGGGAGCGCACGCGTCGTCGGCTCAGCACCGAGGAGCGCCGGGAGGAACTGCTCACGGTCGGGGCGCGCCTGTTCTCGGAGAGTCCGTACGACGACGTCTGGATCGAGCAGGTCGCCGAACTCGCCGGTGTGTCACGGGGGTTGCTCTACCACTACTTCCCGACCAAACGGGACTTCTTCGCGGCCGTCGTCGAGCGCGAGAGCCGGCGCATGCTGCGGATCACCGCCGCCGTGCCCGGCGTGCCCGTGCGCGCGCAGATCGACGCGGGGCTCGACACCTTCCTGGAGTACGTCCAGAAGCACGCGCACGGCTTCCGCGCTTTCCACCGGGCGGAAGCGGCGGGGGACCAGGCCGTCCGCAAGGTGTACCGGGAGACGCTCGCCGCGCAGCAGCGGCAGATCCTGGAGGCGCTGGCCGCCGACCCGGAGACCGCCTGGACCGAGGAGGACCTGCCGGTCCTGCGGATCGCCGTGCGGGGCTGGCTGGCGTTCATGGCGGCCGCCTGTCTGGAGTGGCTCAAGGAGCCCGGCCTCTCCCGGGAACAGGTGCGCGACGTGTGCGCGCGAGCCCTGCTCGGAGCCGTCCGTCCGTGAACTCGCTGTCACAAAGGTGCCGTGAGCGGCGCCGCGTGGTTGGCGTACACCCCGATCTTCTGTAGGTTAGGCAAGGCTTACCTAAGGGAGGTTTTGGGATGGGTGACCGTCACAGCTGGACGGCCGCACCGGCCACGGCACAGCGTGCCCGCTCGGTGCTCGCCGCGGCGTGGTCCTGCGCGGTGACCGCGGAAGGCGGTCGGGAGGAGTTCATCGGCGTACACACCGTCGCGGAGGACGGCCGGGTGCTGCTGCACCTGCCCGACGACAGCGTGCTCACCATGGCCGCGATCTGCGCGCCCCGCGGAGAGCCGTCCGCCGTACTGGAGTTCGCCGACGTGGCGCCCGTCCCGGTCCGTAACCGTATCCGCTCGCGCCTGTGGATGGCGGGCTGGTTCGCGCCCGAGGACGACCACCTGACGTTCCACCCGACCCGCGCCGTGCTGCGCGAGCCCGGCGGGGCGGTCGTCGTCGACCTCGACGAGTACGCCGCCGCCGAACCCGACCCGCTGGCCCTCGCGGAGGCCCAACTGCTCACCCACCTCGCCGACGCGCACCCGGACGCCGTCGAGCGGTTGACCCGGCTCGTCGAACCGGACTGCCTGCACGGCGCGGTCCGCGTGCAGCCGCTCGCCGTCGACCGGCACGGGCTGACGCTGCGCATCGAGCGTGTCCGCGGCCACGGCGACGTACGACTGCCCTTCCACCGGCCCGCGGACGACGTCGGACAGCTCACCGAGCGCATGCACGTCCTGCTCACCCAGGCGAGCGGCGCGAACTGCCCCCGTGCGCTGCAGCGGCAGCGCACGGAGAGCGAGAGCTGAACCGAGGAGCGAACCGCGGGGTGAACCGCGGGTGACGGGAACGCGCCTCCGGCGGACCGGAGCCGGGCTCACCAGTCCCCGTCACCGACCGGCTTGCCCGGCGCGTCGCCCAGCGGCTTCACCTGACCCGGCGACGGCGGCTGCCACGGAGTGTGGTCGTCGCCGAGCCAGTCACCGACCGGCTTGACCGCGCCGAGTGCGTCCGTGGGGTCGAGATCCGTGGCGTCCTGGTCGTAGTAGTCGAACCAGGGCAGCCCGGCACGGGTGTAGGCCGCGCGGTCGACGGGCGACGGCGGAGGAGCCTCACCCGTGATGCGCCGCCACTCCGGCGGCGTCACGAGATGGACGAAGACCCGCCCGGACGCGGAGGTCGACCAGTCCGACAGCGGGCGGTCGTCCTTGTAGACCTCCTGGCGCATCGAACCGCCGACGCCGAGGCCCATCGCCCCCGAGGCGCGTGGTGCGGCGGCCGGGGCCGCCGGTACCGCACCGCCCGGCTGCGGCGGGCCGGCGGGTGCGGCCATGGCGCCGGGCGCGGACATCGGAGCCGGGGCGCCGTAATCGCCCGACGCCGTCCTGGCCTGCCGGCGGACCGCCTCCTGTGCCAGCCGGCGCTGCTCCTCGCGCCACGCGTGCAGCGCGGTTTCGGTCAGCGGGAACGACTGGAGCTGTACGCCGCCCCACACCTCCTCGCCGGTCACCTGGCCCTCGACCGTCGCGCCCAGCCCGAGCGGTACCGCCACGAACTGACGGACCGTGCCCTTCCCGGAGTTGATCCCGTCGAGCCACGGCTGCCGGGGCAGCACCACGTAGTTCTGCGGATCCCGGGCCGGCCGGGGGCTCCACGGCCTGCCGGACACCGCGCACACCTTGCCCGCGCCCACCTGGAGCGCCGCCGGTTCCGAGGCGCTGAAACTCAGCCACATCGCCTCACGCAGATACACCGGCAGCATCACTCCGCCGCGGGCCAGCCACTCGGCGGGCACCGTCTGCGGGTAGTCCTCCACGCGCCGCAGCGGGAACTCGCCGAGCCCCGGAGGCAGCGCGTGCGTGCCCGTCTCGGGCAGCCGCAGGGTACGGATGAACCGGACCCGCACACCACCCGCAAGGAGCAGTGAGTTCCCGTCGATCCGGACGGTGCCGTCGGCCATCCGCACTCCCTCTGCCGTCATGTGCCGCCACGCGGGCAGGTCGCCCTGTCGCGGCGGTGTCGGTACATCACGTAGTACGAGCCGAGGGGGCCCTGCGGTTCCGCCGTGCCCGGCGCAGACGACGGCGCAGGCGGTCCAGCCGGGGCATGCGCTCACGCTGTTCGCGTGTACAGCGGTCCAGTTCCTCCAGCAGACGGCGGGAGCGGTGCTCCATGTCGAGTTCGTCGAGCATCCGGGTGACCTCGGTGACCACGGCTCCGTACAACTGCCACTGGTGGGCGTCCCGCTGCACCTCCGCCAGGAGGAGCTGGGCCAGTTTGTCGCGGGTGGCCGTCGCGGCGGTGAGTTCGTGGGCGAGCCGGGCCTCCGCCGACTCGGCGCTGCGGCTGACATCGGTGGTGACCAGCACGGCGAAGCTGACCACCGCGTCACCGACCTCGGACAGGAGCTGTTCGAAGACGCTCCCGATGTGCGACTCGAACAGCGGCTCGGGGGTGCGTTCCTTGGCCAGGTCGGTGAGGGTGCGGGTGAGCACCCGCAGGACCACCGTGCAGATCTCCAGCGTGTCGAGGCCGGTGCGCAGGACGACCCGGTGCAGCAGGCCCTCCCGTACGCGCGGATTGAGCCGCAGGCTGTCCTCGGCCTGCTTGAGGGCCGCGTCCACGTCGACGATGTCGTGGTCGAGCTGCCGTGCCTCGTGCAGGCTCTCGGCCGCGACGGCCACCTGGGTGCGGCCGGCCGCCTCGTCGCCGACGCGCAGCATCAACCGCCGCATCCGGCGCGCCAGATCTTCGATGGACTCACCGGCGGCGCCGACCCACACCGGGGGAGCGAACAGCAGATTGCAGCCGAGGCCGACCACGGCGCCGATCACCGTCTCCAGGATCCGGGCCCAGGCCGTGTCGCCGATCCGGGTGACGCCGAGGACCAGCATGGCGCTGATCGCCACCTCCGGTACGAACTCGCTGACCCGTACGAGGTGTCCGACGGCCAGGGCGGCCAGGATGAGCAGGCCCAGGCTCCACCAGGTCAGCCCCACCAGGGCGCTGAAACCGATGGCGACGAGGACGCCGGCCACCACGGCGTTCACCCGGCGGATGCCGGTGGTGAGGGTGGCGTAGAGGGTGACCTGCACGACGAGGAGCGCGGTCAGGGGAGCGGTGAGCGGCGCGGCCTCGGGGCTGAAGCGCAGAGCGACCACGTAGGCCACGGTCGCGGCAGCCGCCGCCCGGACCGTCTGGACGATCACGGGCTGCTGCCGCCACTTCGTCACCTGGGCGCTGCCGGCGGCCCACACTTCACGTACATCTCGCATCCTTGGCCACTTCCCGTTCGACAGCCGCGTCGAACGCGAACGGAGGGGTCGGCTCCGCCGATGTCACCTACCGTCCGGTCGGTCAGGAGTGCGGCGCGGGTGGATCAGGAGTGGAGGCGGTCCAGGAAGGCCGACACATGGCCGTTCATACGGGCCACCTGCTCCTCCACGGTGAGGCTCTCCTCGAAGCGCGATCCGGGTCCGGGCAGCTTCTTGCCGCGTACGTAGAGGGAACAGGCGAGGTCGGCGCAGATGTAGACGCCGACCGAATTGCCCTCGCGGCCTGCTGGGCCGACCTTGCGCGCCGTCATCAGGTTGACGCCGTTTCCCGGGTGGGTGGTCAGGCACAGCGAGCACATGCTGCGGTGCATGAAGCCGCGCTGCTGCGAGGGGAAGCGCAGGGTCACGCCGACGGGGCCGCCCGACCGCTCGGCCACCAGGTAGCTGCGGTCGGGCGCTCCGGGGTCGCGCCAGCCCAGGAAGTCCAGATCGTCCCAGGGCCGGTCCGCCAGATCGTGCGGTACGAACAGGCGCTTGGCCTCTCCCTTGGAGCAGTTCACGAACGAACTGCGGATGTCCTGCTCGGTGAGCGGCTTCATGACGGGGTCTCCTGGCGGATCGGTACGGTGCGAGAACTGAACCTAGGGTCACTAGGTTCACGCCTAGGGTACGTAGCCGATCCGCGGAGAGCCAATGTTTATTTGTGCAGGGCGACGGGAAAAGTGCTACAGGTCGTCGTCGAGGTCCGGGTCGGGGCCGTGGCCGGGGGACGAGTCCGTGTTGGAGAGGCGCAGGGCGAGGGTGCGCAGGAGATCGGTGCTCTTGATCTCGGTGCGTTCCGTGTCGTGGATGTCGGCGAGTTCCGAGAACAGGAAGGCGAAGGCGCCGACGAGGGAGATGGCGGCGGGCATCAGGGCGTCGATGACCGCCTGGCCGGCCTCGGCGGGGGTGGCGTCGCCGGGGACCTCCACGGAGGGGAAGACTTCCGTCACGAGCCTGCCCAGTTGGGCCTCGCCGGCGTCGATGTCGACCTCGGTGTCCTCGTTGAGCCTGCGCACCATTTCCTGAGTCTCGGTCAGGACGCCGATCGCTCGGAGGATGATCTCGCTCTGTTCCATGCGGGGAGCTTATGCGGTGCGCGCACAGGGGGTTGGGGGTGGGCGTTGCGGGGCCGGGCGCGGGTCGGTTGTGGCTGGCCGCGCAGTTCCCCGCGCCCCTAAAAGACTGCGCAGTTCCCCGCGCCCCCAAGACCAAAAGACTGCGCCGTTCCCCGCGCCCCCAAAGCCAAAAGACTGCGCCGTTCCCCGCGCCCCCAAGACGAAAGGACTGCGCAGTTCCCCGCGCCCCCAAAGCCAAAGGACTGCGCAGTTCCCCGCGCCCCTAGGGGGTGTGCCCCTCCCGCAGGCGAAAGACTGCCAGCGGTGGACGCGCCCTTCAGGGGCGCGGGGAACTGCGCAATCTTTGAGGCGCGCGTAGGGACGGCGTGGCGCCCACGAAGGGGCGCGGGGAACTGCGCAGTCTTTTGGCTTTGGGGCGCGCCAAGGACGGCGCATCGCCTGTCGGCGGCGCGCGCCGAGGACGGCGCATCGCCTGTCGGCGGCGCGCGCCGAGGACGGCGCATCGCCCGTCGGCGGCGCG